>JAOZRQ010000107.1 GCA_029940115.1 Desulfobacterales bacterium | reverse complement strand
CGGCGTGATGGGCCACATATTCTCCCCCCGCTTCGGGGAGGCGTTCGACAGGATGCTCCCCCTGCTCGCCGAGTTGTCGCGGAAGGAGACCGGCATGGAGCACATCGAGACCGTCCTCAGGTACATCTGCCACACGTCCGAGGCCCTGAGCTGGGGGGAGATGGAGACGAGGCCCGTGCAGGCGTTTGACGAGGAGAGGAAAGGAGGGATCATGACAATCGCTGACGAATTGCGGATGGAAGGTGAGATCAAAGGTGAGATCAGAGGTGAGATCAAAGGTGAGATCAAAGGCAAGATAGAAATGTGTCGGGAACTCATGGACAAAGGCCTCATCCCCAAGGATCTGGCCGAGCAGAGGATTGCCGAGCTTTCAGAGAGACTTGAGGAGATCACCGCCCCGGCTCATATGGTGCCTGTCGGCGGTTCCGACATTCCTGATCAAGTTTCGGTATGAATGTCACCGAGTCCCGGTTGACGAGAGACGATCAGGGAGCGTCCTGCTCAGGCTCTTTCTCGGCGTGATGGGCCACATATCCTCCCCCCGATTCGGGGAGGCGTTCGACAGGATGCTCCCCCTGTTCGCCGAGCTCTCGCGGAAGGAGACCGGCATGGAGCACATCGAGACGGTCCTCAGGTACATCTGCCACACGTCCGAGGCCCTGAGCTGGGGGGAGATGGAGACGAGGCTCGTGCAGGCGTCCGACCACATTTGAATACAGTGATGAGTGGGTCACCATCCGCATTCCGAACATTCACGCATGGATATGTCCGGAAAGTGGCGAGGCCTCCTTCACACCTGAGACCACGGATGAGATCATCGAGACCGTACACGAACTCGCAGAGATTGCCAAACGGGCAAGAAACCGTCGCTCTGGTTTTACAGAATACCTTGTCTCGGTCGCCTAAAACTTTGATGCGAATCGCAGGAATGACAGAACTACAACCAACGGACAACCACCAACGGACAGCCACCAACAACCAACGGGCGATTTGCAAAAGGAAAAAAAGATGAAAACAACAGAAGAATTCCAGCAGTTTTATCAGGACGAACTTCTTCCAGACCTTAAGGTCTTTGAAGAAAGGAGAAAACAGATCGTTAACAAGATTTTTCGGGATGGCTTCGTTGTCGGCACAATAAGCCTTCTCCTTCTCCTGATCTTCAAATGGGTGACCATCTTCTTTGTTGGCCTTGGGGGGATTGCGATACTGCTGATCAGGTATCACTTCCACACAAAAGGTTACATTACGGAATTCAGGAAAATCGTCATAACGAAGATCGTCCATTTCATTGATCAGAACCTGACCTACTCGCCAACCGGCCACATTCCCATCACGACGTATATGAAGAGCAAGCTGTTTCCAACCAAGCCTGACAACTATGAAGGGCATAGCCATGTTCACGGGATGATGGGAGAGACCGAGATATCGTTCTCCCAGATTGATGCGGAATATGAGTCGCAGACCCAAGACGATGATGGAAACCCCAAAACCGAATGGCACACGATATTCAAAGGACTCTTCTTTGTCGCGGATTTCAACAAGTCCTTTCAGGGAGAGACGGTGATTCTGCCGGATGAGGCCCGCAAGTTCTTTGGTGAGGTGCTTGGATCCGTCTTCCAGTCATGGGATCGGACACGGGGAAAACTGGTCAGATTGGAAGACCCGGAGTTTGAGAAGCTTTTTGTCGTATATGGCACGGATCAGATTGAGGCCCGGTACCTGTTGTCCGCGAGCTTGATGAAACGGATCGTCGATTTCAGAAAAAAGGCTGACAAAGGGATTCGTCTCTCTTTTGTGGAGAACCGGGTATTTGTCGCGATTTCATATGGAATGGAGCTGTTTGAATCAAAAGTGTTCGACTCATTGACAGACATTGCACAGATGCAGAAGTATTATGAGGTGTTGCAAACGGCTGTCGGGATTGTGGAAGACCTGAATTTGAACAGACGCATATGGAGCAAGTCGTAGCCAAACCTTGGCGGGCTTCCATCGTGACCAGCATATGTCATCTTGCCAAAGTAAAACTGAGGAAGATCCAACAATGAGCGAAATTGTCCGAACATCCTGAAGAAAAAGCTGAAATAACGGCCGTGAAAATTTTCTGACACTGCAAAGACAACATGAACGAATAAGAGAGGCCGGCATCTGAGGAGTGTGTCGGACGAGGAGGAAACAAGCTTTGGATAAACGCATCTTTCAATTGACTGAATACAGGGAGATCATTGACAACTATTTCATCCCCGGAAAATATGACGAGGCCCTTCCCCGCTTTCAGTCGTTGCATGACGAATTGGATCATGCCTTGTCCGCGGCTGACAAGGCCATCCTCTTCTCCCGCATGGCCAACGCCGCGGCCGATGCCATCTTGACTCAGGGACTTGACCAGCCGTCCCTCGTGCCGACGTTCTGGAAACACTTGGCAGACTATCTCCGAACTGCGCCCTTGGCGTTGGCGGAGGACCCGCAGTTCGGCGGATCCACAGACGAGCCGAAGAAACGACTGCGGGAGGCCTTGGAACTCCTCATCCGCTTTGATCGGAGCCGGCTAATGGAGGAGGCGGCCCTATGGACAAGACGTTTTGCCGAGGTGGAGGAATGGGGCTTCAAACTTGCCTTGGATGTGTTGCTGGAGAAGATCAATGAGGAGCGAATGCGCTTTGAGCGGGAGGATCACATTGAAAACACAAAGGCCATGGCCCAGACCTATCTTGAGATTTCCGAGTCCGCGGGGGAAGAGTGGCGTCACGCCAGAGCCTCGGTGATGAACCTCCTCTCCGACTTGGCCTATTTTGAGGGATCGGAAGAGAGCGAGGCGGAAGCCCTCTCCTGGCTCGTGCGGAGTCTGGCGATCCAGCCGGATGACCTGTTCGCGAAAACCCGGAAGAAGCATATCGAGGAGAGGCAGACGGTGAGTGAGCAGATCCGGCGGTTCAAACATGACACCGGCAACACCAAGGCCGGCATCGAGGCGATGCTGAAATTGTGCCTCCGTCTGCCGCAAGCCTCAGAAGTGCCGTTGCACACCTATCTGAAGACCATTCAGACCGAGGTGAGGCATCTCTACGGGGTTCACCGATTCATCCATGATGAGCAGAACCGGCTTGAGCCGATTGATCCTCGGAAGATCATCAGCGACCTCATCCTGCCCCATGACGGGCAGACCGTGCATGTCACGGTCACGCGGTCCGGTTCCCCCCGGAAATGGAACACCGATCCGGATTACTTCAGGCTTGCCCTTTACAACCTGATCAAAAACACGCTCGAATCGTTCCAGCGGCATCACATCCCCTTGGCACAACGAGAGATCCGGATATCCATTCAGTTTGACCGATGCGTCCTGATCCTTGAGGACAACGCGGGCGGCGTGGATCCCGAGCTGAGGGACCTCATCTTCTCCCCATATGTCAGCAGCAAAGGCATCACCCAAGGGACCGGTCTCGGCCTCCCCAACGCGCGCCGAGCCATCGAAAAGTTGGGCGGAACCCTCGATTTCCCCGAAAACCAGCCCAAAAACGGCACTCGTTTTGAAATTGGCCTCAGCTGACCATCCGGAGTGCGAAAATAGAGCGAAGCGGTTTTTCGCAAAGACAATTTGGAAAATTGTCTTACTTTCCTTCGGCAAACAAGCAAGAACCAACCGATCAGTGACCACTGACCACTTACATGGAGCAAGCATTATGCAACCCGACATTTCTGTACTGCTGATGGATGACGAACCGATGTCGCCGATCATCCAGGCCACGGTTCAGATCCTCAGACAGGAAGGATTTCATCTGGATCTCGTGGAGAGCGTCGCCCAGGCGGTGGAATCGTATTACCAGCGGTTTTACGATGTCTTTGTCCTGGACATTGACATGAACGACACCGAAGGCGACGGTCTCAAGGTGCTGAAGCGATTCATCTCCTTGCACAACCAGACCCAGGTGATCATGTTCAGCGGCGCAGGCACAACGCCGGACTGGTTCGAGGCGGCCAACGCGCATTGCTTTGCCTATGTGGCCAAAGACGAGAATGACGCGATTGACCTGCTGATCGGGCATATTCGTGCCGCGACCGGTGCCCGGAGGCGATTCCGCTCGGCCATGCGACGGGAGAGGATATTTTCCAGAATTCGGGATCATCAGAAGGACTGGTTTGGCCAGAACACGGCCGCGGTTTTTTCGCTCTTTCCCGATGTCCGGTGCCGACGGTGTGGCCATCCCAGCCCGGCCTC
Source organism: Desulfobacterales bacterium (assembly GCA_029940115.1). GTDB lineage: Bacteria > Desulfobacterota > Desulfobacteria > Desulfobacterales > 4be13 > JAOZRQ01. The sequence continues at coordinate 11,411 of JAOZRQ010000107.1, read as the reverse complement.
AATGCTTCGGCAAAAAACCATGGCTTGCCAGCGGTGTGGTCGGTTTCCATTAGGATAGAGACGTACCCGTGCCCCTTGCCCGTGCCCCTATGTCGGATAGGGGCGGATATTTCTCATGCTCCCGCCGGATTGCCAAATCCGCCGGCATTGGCGGTTCGGATTTGGCAATCCGAACCGAGCGACGAGAGAAGCTCAAAGCTGTAAGCTGTAAGCTCAAAATGTAAGCTTGAAGCTGACATGTTGGCAGATGAAAAGAGGCCATCCTGACAATCCATGAATCCTGCGAATCCCGGTTCAGGCAGAAGCTCAAAGCTGTAAGCTGTAAGCTCAAAATGTAAGCTTGAAGCTGACATGTTGGCAGATGAAAAGAGGCCATCCTGTCAATCCATGAATCCTGCGAATCCCGGTTCAGACAGAAGCAATTGTCACGCCTCACGCCTCACGCCTCACGCCTCACGCCTCACGCATCACGCATATTCAAACTTTTCTCATGAGGCCATTTCCGGGCTGATCGCCCAACCTGACTTGCTAAGGGGCGATCCTGTGCCAAAATGGCACACTTGGAAAAAGTTTGAAGATGCCCCTTTTTGTAGAAGGCGATAAACTCTTGACAGTTGGATTTTGCTTTGCTATTCATCTTGTCAAGAAACTGTGTCCCTTCTTGCCCGTATCCATGCCTTTGCCCGACAAGGGTGACAGACACGGGCAGGTGTGGGGACAAACAAACCACTAGGATATTCAGTTATGGCCAAGATTGCTTTTATAAAAACCCCCCTGTCCGCGTTGGGCGGATTCACCCTGTCCCTGATTCATGACTTGGGAAAAATTGCGATTTTCTTCTGCAAGGGATGCCTTCACATCTTTTCCTTCCCCCTGCAACTCTCCAAAATCATCCAACAGCTTCATTTCATTGGGGCCAAGTCCGTGTTTGTGATCTCCCTGACCGGCGTGTCCACCGGGATGGTGCTGGGGCTTCAGGGATATTACACCTTGGTGAAGTTCGGATCCGAGGGGCTTTTGGGCGCGGCGGTCGCGCTGACGTTGATCCGGGAGATGGGCCCGGTGTTGACCGCCATCATGGTGACCGCCAGGGCCGGCTCGGCCATTGCCGCTGAAATCGGGATCATGCGGATTTCCGAGCAGATTGACGCGCTGGAGACCATGGACATCAACCCAATCCGTTTCCTTGTGGGACCGAGACTCGCGGCATCCCTTATCAGCTTTCCCCTTCTCACCGCCATTTTTGACATGGTGGGAATCTTCGGCGGATATCTGACCGGTTCGGTTCTCCTCGGCATCAACCCGGGAGTTTACTTCACCCGAATCGAGACCAGTGTGGAGATGATCGACATCACCGGTGGATTCATAAAATCCTTGGTGTTCGCCGCGATTGTCGCGACCATATGTTGTTTTCAAGGCTATTACACGCACAAGCGGAGCCAAAGGTTCGGGGCCAAGGGAGTGAGTCTCTCCACCACCTCGGCGGTGGTCATCTCCTGCGTCCTGATCCTTGTGAGCGACTATGTGCTGACATCTTTTCTGCTGTAAAGCTGCAAGCTGTAAGCTCCAAGCTTTGAACTTACAGCTTACAGCTCACAGCTCACAGCTCACAGCTCACAGCTCACAGCTCACAGCTCACAGCTCACAACTCACAACTTACAGCTTACAACTTATGCCAAATCAACCAATTATTCAATGCAAGCATGTGGCCAAGGCGTTCGGAGACAATCGTATTCTGAACGGGGTTGACCTTTCCATTCACAAAGGGGAAATCACCACCATCATCGGCAAAAGCGGCTGTGGCAAGAGCGTCCTGCTCAAGCATGTCATCGGCCTGCTGAAGCCGGATTCCGGAACGATCCTGATCGAGGGGCATCCGCTTTCAAAGATGAAAAGGGCCATGAGAAAGGCCGTAAAAAGGAAGTTCAGTTACATGTTTCAGGGAACGGCCCTTTTCGATTCCATGACCGTCTTTGAAAACATCGCACTCCCGCTGGTGGAAAGGAGATCCCTGCCCAAGGCGGAGATCCAGAAGGAGGTGGAGGAGAAGCTTCGCCAAATGGACCTGCACGATGTCAATGACAAGTATCCTTCCCAGATATCCGGCGGGATGAAAAAGCGGGTGGCTTTGGCACGGGCGTTGGTGACCCAGCCGGAGATCGTCCTGTTTGACGAGCCGACCACCGGTCTTGACCCCATCCGAAAAAACGCGGTCCACAGCATGATTTCGGATTATCAGAAGAGGTTCGGCTTCACGGGCGTAGTGGTGAGCCACGAAATACCGGATGTGTTCTATATTTCCCAGCGGGTGGCCATGCTGAACGAGGGACAGATTCTCTTTGAGGGAACCCCGGAGGAGATTCACAGGGAGTCCAATCCGCTGGTGAAATGGTTCATCCAAGGACAGGAGAGCCGTCATGACGATCTGACGGGAATGGCTCCTCAGTCCCAAGGAGAGAAGCGATTCAATGAGGAGATGGCGAGGATGCGCCGATATGAGAATGTCTTTTCCCTCATCCTCCTGACGGTGGAAAACATTGAGGAGATCAATGAAAAGGCGGGGTATGAGGCGGGGCATGCCGCACTCAAGAATTTTGCGGACCAGATGCGGCGTCATTTGCGAATCACCGATATCTGCTCCAGATACGGGATGAACAAGATCATGGTGATTCTCCCCCTCACAGACAAGAATCAGGCCCGGACGGTCCGTGGCAAGCTGGCCGCCGAAATGGAAGTCGAGGGCGTCTCGGCGACGACATCCGATCTCTCTTTTTCGGTCCGCGTGGGGATTGCCGAGGCGAAAAAGGACAGCCCCATTGAAGAACTGATTGCCACGGCCGAATCGGGTGAAAGCGTATCTTACCGATTCAGAATCCAATAAGTACCCAGGCAGAAGTTTTCTGGGATTTCATGGCTCACACAAACGCGCAAAAGGGGGCACAGGGAAAACTTATGGCCAGGCACTTAAAATGGTCGGAACAGCGTACCATTACTTTGTTTCAAAACAGTTTGACAGTCTGGAACTTGACGACCTGAAAAGCATCTACATTCATTTGCAGGCGGTCAAAGCTTGGGCCAGCAAAGCCGTTCGACAGACTGGCGGGCAATCAATCAAATCGGAGGAACCATGAAAAAATCAGTTGAAATGGCCGTGGGCATGTTTGTGCTGATCGGCATCTTTTGTGTGGGTTATCTCTCCATCAAATTTGGAAAGATGGAATGGATCGGGGAGAACTATTATCCGGTGACCGCGACGTTTGCATCCGTCGCGGGCCTCAAGCCGGGCGCGGAGGTGCAGATGGCCGGAGTCGAGATCGGCAAGGTGGAAGCGGTCTCCCTGGAGCCGGAGATGCAGGTGGCCCTAGTCCGGATGAAAATAGAGAAAAAGGTGGTGTTGAGTGAGGATGTGATCGCATCCATCAAAACATCAGGACTGATCGGGGACAAATATGTCAAGATCTCCCCCGGCGGCTCAGATGAGGTGATCAAGCCCGGGGATGCCATCTCTGAAACCGAATCCGCACTCGATATCGAAGAGCTGGTGAGCAAATATGTGTTTGGCGGGGTCGAATAAGTTTGGTGTTGAGACCAAAAAATTTGCAGTTCCGCCTTTAGGCCTAAAGGCGGAACTGCAAACTTTTTCCATCCGGAAAGTGCAAACCATTTTCCATGCAAAATGAAGGATGTCCAAGTTTACGTTTACGTTTGCGTTCTGTGTACAGGACAAAAAGTTGGAAACAGGCGGGAAACCCGGCTTTTTTCCAGACTGACCGACCTCCCGACCGCAAGAAGAAGCCGGGTTTCTTGGCTCAGGCATTTTTTTGTCCTGTGCACAGGTTTGCGTTTCCAGTTTGCGTTTCCAGTCGTCACGCCAGCAGTTCTATCTCCTCCTCCAGGCATCGTTCCCGCAGATGCTCCGCCCCCATGCAGGCCAGCACACCCCTGACCCTGACCCCGGGATGCTGGTCCCTGAAGATTCTCATCTTCTGGGAAAAGAGGCTGACGTCATCCTCATGGCCGGTGGCCTTGATCTCGAACACGATCAGCTCCCCGTCCCGGGCCACCACGTCCACCTCGGTCCCCCTTGGAAAGAACACCTCGTCCCTCAGACCTTGCCGCAGCCTGATCTGTCCGGCGGAGATGTCCGGGTCGCCGAGGCCGTAGCGCAGACCCGCGGCGAACATCTCCTCCAGCTTCTTCCCCTTGAGGTTGCGGAAATCGCCGAGGTTCACCTTGAACCAGGCCTCCTGGCCGTCGTACCTCCTGAGAAGATTTTCCTGGCTGGCGTTGATGCGGATGACATCCCTTTTCAGGAGAAGCATCTCCTTGTGTTGTTCATCAAACCGGCTGTTGACTTCGTCAAACCGGCGGTTGGTCTCCTCCTGTTGTTCGTCAAACCGGCTGTTGACTTCGTCAAACCGGCGGTTGGTTTCCTCCCGTTGTTCATCAATACGGCTATTGACTTTGTCAATACGGCTGTTGACTTTGTCAAATCGGCGGTTGGTCTCCTCCCGCATCTGCCTCATTTCGGCCAGCATTTGACTGAATTCGTCACGCCGCGGGAACTTTTCGTTGAGAAGCCTCTCCAGAAAGAGGGCGAAACGCGTGTCCTGCTCCAACACCCGCGGCAGTTTGCTCAGAATGTACTCCTCTATTTCCTGAATCGTTTCCTGTCCGATTTCACTTGGTGTCGCCATCATGTTTTGCTCCTTGAATTTTGCGATATGAAAAAATGTTATAGTCAAATTTCCAGCTTCAAACTACCAGTCTCCAGTTTCGGTCTCATCCCCATCACCTGGACCGTCTCCTCGCCGTTGGATGTGGCCACCGTCACCTCAGCTTCGATATGATTCGGTGCCTTGCTGTACCCCGCACATATGGATGCCCCCAGACGGATCATCTCCTTGGCCCCGCCGTGGGGCATCAGCACAATCGGGCCCGGAAAGCTTTTCATCCGAATCAGCGCGTCCTCATTTGAACGGTAGTATTCCAGGATATGCTCGTTATCCTTTTGGGTACGGCCCACAATGATTTTCGTGCGGCTGTCGGCCCGAAAGTGACGCCCGTGTTTCAAGAGATGAAGTTCTCTTTCAGGGTATGTCTCCTGATGGTCGAACAGGTCCCTGAGACGGATGGAATACCCTTTGTCCGTGAGCAGACACCCGCCCGCAGGCGTCGGATAGTCGTTGATGCCGAATTCCTTGGCCAGTCTCATCTGGGGCTTGCGGGACCTTCCGCTGATGTCCAGCAACTCTTCCCGGTTCACAAGCCCCGCTTTTTCCGGGAGGGTCTCTGGAAGTCTTTTCGCGCTCAGGGGGCGCAGGATGTGGCCGTCAAACCCGGAATGCTTCTCCACATAGCGAAGCGAGGATTTTGTCTGAGACATGGGCCGCTGTCCCACCACCTCGCCGCTGAACAGAAAGTCGAAGCCCCTCTCCCTCATGATTTCGCCGGCAAGCCTGAACATCAGGGCATGGCAGTCCATGCAGGGGTTCATGTGCTTTCCGTATCCGCATCTCGGATTTTTCAGCATCTCAAGGTAAACCGGGGTGATCTCCTTGACGGTCAGGGGAACACCTGTATGACAGGATGCCTGCCGGGCCTTTTCAGATGAGAAAAAAGGGGTCTCAAAGGTGATCCATTCAACGGTCAGCCCTTGCTTCTTCAAGATTAGTGCGGAGAGTATGCTGTCCAGCCCGCCTGAGCAGAGGCCCAAGCCCTTCGCTTTTCCAAAATTTGTATTCATCATCAGGCATCCTTCATCACTTTTTGACATCAGAAAGTTTGTAGTTCCGCCTTCAGGCGGTGTCACACCGCCTGAAGGCGGAACTACGAACTTTCTCCATCCGAAAAAGTGCAAACCACTTTTCAGGTAAAATGAAGGATATCCATCATCAATCATTAAATTTGAATTTGGCAAAATTAGATCGTCTCCGAAGTGGGACGATTTTTCAAATCGTCCGTGCCAGCAGGAACGATTTGCAAAATCGTTCTACGTCACATTGTCTCCAAAGTGGGACGATTTTTCAAATCGTCCGTGCCAGCAGGAACGATTTGCAAAATCGTTCTACGTCACATTTTCACACGCCGAGCCAAGCCGCGCCGAATACGCCCGCGGAATCGCCCAACTGGTTTCTGAGTATGGGGGTTCTGATGTGTCGATGGAATGCGTATTCACGCACCTTCTCCACCCCCACTGTGTAGAGTTCATCAATGTTGGAGAGGCCGCCTCCCAGCACAACCGCGTCGGGATCCAGAACAGATATGAGCCCCCCGAGACATCTGCCGAAATCGTCCAAGAACTGATTGAATGCCTCGGTGCATTGCGGTTCCCCCTCCCTGTACCCCTCCAAAATGTCATGCATGGCAAGCTTTTTTCCGTAGTTTTCAAGAAATGCGGCCGCCACCCCGGAACCGCTGATTTTGGTCTCCACACAGCCCCGGTTGCCACAAAAGCATCTCATCCCTTGGGGATCAACGGAGAAATGCCCCCATTCCCCTGCGATGCCGTGGTTTCCGGACCATGGTTTTTCGTCCATCGCAATGCCACCGCCGCATCCGGTTCCCATGATGATGCCGAAAACCAGCCGATACCCCTTTGCCGCGCCGGCCCGGGTCTCCGCGAACGTGAAACAGTTCGCATCATTCTCCATCCGCACCTCCCTGTCCAGCAGACGCTCAAGATCGCTTTGAAAGGGTTTGCCGATCAGACAGGTGGTGTTCGCGTTGTGAACCACCCGGGTCTGAGTCTCAATCATGCCGGGAATGCCGATGCCAATGGTAAAGCTGTCTCCTTCAGGGACATGCCCGGCGGTTTCAAGGATGACCCGATGCACGGCATGGAGTACCGCGTCATAGCCATCTGCCTTCGGCGTGGGGGTCCGTTTGCGATACATCTCCTTGCCATGCGGATCAAGAAGCAACGCCTCGGTCTTGGTGCCGCCAAGGTCTATGCCGATTTTATAGTGTTGAATCATGGGGATTCTCCAAGTTCTGGGTTCTGGGCTCTGGGTTCTGGAATGCGGGATCTCGCCATTTACAAGCCAGCTCGAGATTTCCACATCGGGTTACTCTCCAGTTGTTGCGAACACTGGTTTCACTGTGATGCCGGTCTCCTCATCCCTGTAGTGCGTCTCGTACTTCTTCCGATATTCATCAGGAATCTGTTCCACGAAAACGATTAGATGGATCACGGGGAGTTCCAGTTGTTTTCCGTACCGGGCGGCCTGTCCAGAACCGATTGCCCTAACGCACTTTGCGAACAAGCCGCTTTCTCCGCTTTCTCATTTTTTTCCTGAATCGTTTGGTATAGGGCTGGCACCTGAGCAACACATAAGTTGCCCCTGTGCCGCCGTCGCAGGCCCTTGCGCTTGAAAACGCGATGATCCATTTTCGCCAGGGGCCCCGGGTGAGCCACTCCTGAACCTTCGTCTTCAAGACGGGCCTTTCTGGTGAGGAAAGCCCTCGGCCGTGGACGATCAGAACCGCCCTTTTTCCTGTCAGGATCGCGTCTTTCAAAAACCCGTCGAACAATTCTTGAGCCGCTTCCACCCCGAACCCGTGAAGATCAATATGTCCCTGCATGGAAAAATCTCCCCGGTGCAGGCGCCCTGTCAGCTCTGGATTGTCGCAATATCCCGATCCCTCAATGTATTCGGGGGTATGTGCGACAACAAATCCCTCCCCATTCTCCACAAGACTTCTCATCCGCAACAGGGTTTCATATTCGGCATCGCCCCGGTATTCAATATTATACGAATGATTTGGCAACCGGGTTTCCACCTGAATATACTTTCCCCGAGGGAGAGGGGCCACATCCGCCATGGCCTCCTTGAAAAGCCTCTCCTCATATTCGGGATGGTCTGGCTCCACATCCACCTTGCTTGCAAAAAACCGGACAGAGGAAGAGGCTACCGGCAGTGATTTTTCTTCAAGCAGACGCTTCAGGTTTTCAAACGGTTTGAAAAAACCGGAAGTACCGGGGACTTTTGTCTTTGGATGAGGCCTGGAACGAGACATGGGTTCCCTCCAATGTGAAGGATGAAATCCTTCATATTTCATCCTTCATCCTTAATTTTTTTAATCCTCAAAATCAGGAGAAACAGGAGCAAGAGTCCCACAGGAATTCCCAGGATGGTAATTGCCATTTTCCGTGTCAGCTTTTCTTTTTCAATGATCTCAATGATGTTCATCGTGGAGACCGAGCAGTGGATATTTCCCTCATCGTATTCCAACAGGGCAAACACCGGCTGTCTGGCCCCGACAAACGCGGAGAAGTTGGAGATGACAAAGGATATCTCCTTCTCTTTCCGGGGCGCAATGCGGACCCTCTTCTCAGGGGCCGACGCGCCCAGTTCCTTGGGAAGAATCAGCCGGACCGTGACATCCCTCTCCGATTCATCCAAGCTCTTTAATTTCAGTTTCAATTCCCCTTTTTTCGCGATCTCCAGCCGCTCTGGCCTGTGAAAAAAGACTCTCGGAGAGACCGTTTTCCTATAGTTGATCAGTTTCAGGGACAGGGCAGAAAAGGGATGCTGATTGGCATCGGCAAAGTCTGTCCGGATGATCACCGGATATTTTCCCGGGTTTTGAAAGGTGAGCATGAAGTGAAATTCTTCCTTCAAGCGCTCTTTCACCCCAAGGGTTTCCCTGATATCCCCGGCCTGTGAATTTCCCCCGGTTTCCACGCTTATCCGGACATTGTGGGCGGGCTCATCGCCGTTGTTGGCCAGTCCCACAGAGACCGTCAACGCATCCTCCTTCAGGGTCGTCTGCACCGCGGTTTCAATGGTAATATATCCTGCAAGACCGCGTGACGCGGGAACACACATGAAGAGAAAAATGCAGAAGATCATTCCCGACATGGCGGATGGATTCATCACCCGGAGGGGATTATTGCCTGACTGCTCCCTGATTGGGGTCAGGGAGCAGTTTTCAACTGAAAAGCACTCGTGTAATATCATTGTAAAACACAAAGATCATAAGGAGGATTAACACAAAGAGGCCGGCCTGTTGGGCAATTTCACGCGTTTTCGTGTTCAGGGGGCGTCTGATGACCGCCTCGATAAAGAAGAACACCAAGTGGCCGCCGTCCAAAATCGGTATGGGAAGAAAATTGAGCACGGCAAGGTTCACGCTGAGAACCGCTATGAAGAAGAAGAGACTGGCAGCGCCTTCCTCAGCCCGCTCTCCTGCCATCTGGGCAATCAGAATGGGTCCCCCGATGGTCTTTGAAGATATCGTTCCCTTTATGACTCTGACGATGACCACCACCGTCAGTTCCGTAATTTTGCATGTCCAGAGAATGCTCTGGGAAAACGCCTCTGTCAGCCCCATGTCTTTGACGATCTCTTCATAAGCGTTTTCAATTCCGATGACATACCGATCCGCCCCACCCAACATCTCATCCTTTGTCAACTGGGGCGTGATATCCACCATCAGATCGGACTCTTCCCGGCGCACAGTGACAGAAAGGGGCTTTCCGTTGCAGTCTCTGATCATCTTCGCCATATTCTCCCAAGTCTCAACGGGATTCCCATCAATGGTGACGATCCGGTCCCCCTTCTTCAGACCGGCCTCATGTGCGGGCATGCCTTCTCTGATTTCCCCGATAAGCGGTTCTGTGGAATATTTTCTTTCAGAAATGCCTGAGATCAGGAAAATTCCAAAGAATATGAGTGCGGCAAGGAAAAAGTTGAACAGGGGGCCTGCCGCAACAATCAAAATCCGCTTGAACACATGCTTGTGGGTAAAGGAGACCAGGATGTCTTCAGGCGCGATCTCCGCGTCCGGCTCTTCCCCCACCATCTTGACAAATCCGCCCAGGGGAATGGCGGAGATGCGATAATCGGTCCTGCCAACTGTCCTGCCGAACAGTCTCGGGCCGAATCCGATTGAGAATTTCTCAACGCCCACATCAAACGCCCGGGCTACCAGAAAGTGGCCGAGCTCGTGGAAAAGGATCAGAACCCCTAAGACCACGACAAATGCAATGATCGTGCTCATGAAAACTCCTTGTTGGTTATGGGTTAAAAATTTTGTTGATACCCTTCCTTGCAGTCAATCAGCATAAACTCCACCCGTCTGTCAATCGCGTCACGCTCATCATCTGTGCCGATCCCCTTGATCGTCTCCTTGAAGCCTTTGCCCATGGCCTCGGAGCGTTCTTGTATGTCAGGAAAATAGGGTCTGAGAAGCTGTTGAATCCTGTACGCTCTTGCAAAGGAGAGATTGTCGTTATAAGTCTCCGTGCCGGTGCGGCTGCAATGGCCCACAATTCGGAGACAGTACGGGCTATCATGAAAATAGGTGCCGATCTGTTGGATCCATATTTCATACTGTCTTTTCAGTTCCGGGTCCTTCCAGAATTCCACCGAGTTCACATCAAAGAGGAATTTCACTGTCAGGGTGTGGTTCTTTTCGACGCTGATGGAGAGCAAGTTTCCAAAGGCATCTTCCGCCATGTCCATTCGGCCCAGTCTTCGCCAAACGCTGTACAATCCTGCATAGGTTTTCATCAACTGTCCGTCGGAGCGACCTGCCACGGTGTTCAGCAATGTCAATGCGGTGGTGTAATCGCCTATCTCGTAAGCCATCTCCGCCTCCATCAGTATGGCCATGGTCTCCAGGGCATCGTAATACGCTCTGTTCGCCGGTGCGCCCACCGGACCGGTAGCGATCTCCACAGATCCCTCCGAGGGGGGGTCTTTCAGATACATGGGGCTGTCTTCATAAATCTGGGTGGGCAGATAATCGAGGTTTCGATCGGAAATCCATACATCTGAACGCCCGACAACCTTGCCGGTCTTCAAATTGATCGCGGACGCGGAGACTTGATAATACATTTTCCCATAGGGTTGATGATCAGGTTTGAAAACATCGAGACGAATGGTCCCGTTCATCACATAATCTGCACCGCGCAGGTTGTCCAATGTCATCTTGGTCAAGTCAATGGTTTTGAAATGCTGTGTGATCTCCTCAATCATGATTTCCTCAACACGCCTGCTCACCCTGAGCACTTCATTGGTGTCCGCATCTGCGAAAGGATCTATCACAACGGATGTTCCGGCGAGAAGAAGGATGCCCCGGTCTTTTATCACCTGCGCCATCAGGTCCTGGGCCAAGAATTGAATCGCGGAGATGAAGGGCATGGGGCCCTCCTTCAGCTGGGCAGGCCGAACTTGGGCCATCAGGCAGGAGAAGAGCGGCAAAAGGCATACCAAGAGAATGAATTTTCTGATATTATCATGATAAGTCATGTCAAGCTATCTCCTCTGCAAGTATGGGCCATGGTGTCTGTTTTCTCTGCAAGTATGGGCCATGGTGTCTGTTTCCCGGATGCCCTGATGATCCTCGCCCTCGCGGGCGTATTTATGAGTTGGGGGAGTCCCGCGGGGACTGCTGAGAACAGC
>JAOZRQ010000106.1:7434-15626 GCA_029940115.1 Desulfobacterales bacterium | reverse complement strand
TGTCAAAGCAGACGTGCGGCCTGTTCATCCAAAGGGGGAAGTTATTTAGACCTGATTCCCAAGCTTATTTAAGGAGGCTTAAAATGTGTCTCAAACGCTTATTCAGCATTTCCCTTATCCTGCTCTTTTCATTCCCCTCTCCCTTGGCAAATGCCCAAGATATCCCTGATATTCAGCAGAAAGGAACCGGGGGGAAGGTCGTGTTTGAAAAGACGATTGTCGTTCTTGAACGCGGTGCCGCCCAAAGCGGAGACTTCTCATCGCATCTCTCCCGGGCTGTTCGCGATGAAATGGTCGTTCTTGAACGCGGTGCCGCCCAAAGCGGAGACCGCAAAGGATTAGAAGGGCCGAATGGCCTTTCTGATGCCAAACCATTGGAAATCAGAGACGCGGATGCGCTTCCCGTTCTCTCCCCCGAATGGGACTCACGCGCGGGAAGGCGATCTGAAAGATCGGGCCTGCCCAATCTGAGACCCTTCCAACCACCGGATGTCTGGGATGACGTCGTTGTCGTCTCTGACCGAACAGACACGCAGACAGACGACACTGTCTATGCCGGCGCGACTGCGTACATTGATTATGCGTATGTGAATGATGGCGATGCGGATGCGGAAGGGACATTTTTTCTGGAACTTTATGTCGGGGAAGAATTGATCCGAAAAGGGTCGAGAAACGGATTGAAGCAATTCTATTATGGGTTCGCCTCCGATGTGGAACACACCTTTTCCCAAGCCGGCACCTATACGCTGAAGCTCGTCTGCGACCCCGACGATCATGTGACTGAGTCAGATGAGACAGACAATGCATATGAACGAACCGTGACGATAGACGAACCTGGGCAACCGAACCTGACGCCCTATCAACCCGACGAGTGGGGTGACAAGATCGTGGTCTCCCGCACCTCCGGCACCCACACAGAGGAGACCCTCCATGCCGGCGACACCGCGTATATCGCCTACGCGTATGACAATAACGGTGATGCGGATATCACGGCATCCTTTTCTGTGGAACTCCGTGTCAACGACATCCAGGCAGATCAGCGATCTGTTGACGGATTGAGCCAAGGTGCCCATGGCACCGCAACGGATATCCCATACACCTTCTCCGAATCCGGGACCTATACCTTGAAACTGGTATGTGACCCGGAGAACACCGTCGCGGAGTCGGATGAAGATGACAACGAATACCAGCGGAGCAAATCCGCATCCATCCTCAGTCTGCCGAATCTGACCCCCTATCAGCCGAATGGATGGGAGGATAAGATCGTGGTTTCCGGCATCAGCGACACAACCACAGACAGTGTCGTGTATGCAGGGGAGACCGCATACATTGACTGTGCGTACATCAACAACGGCGCGTCGGATATCAGCGACACCTTTTCCGTAGGACTTTACATCAACGGGGAACTGCTGGCAAAAGCGAATAACAACGACGGCTTACAGCAGGGATATGTGGGGAATATCCAAGATTATGAACACACCTTTTCCGTTTCTGGAACCTACACCATCAAATTGGTCTGCGACACAGATGACACCGTGACGGAATCGGATGAGGGCGACAACGCGTATGAGCGGACCATCACCGTCGCCACCATCGGCGACGAGCCGAACCTGACCCCGTACCAGCCCGAGGGATGGGCCGGCAAAATTGTGGTATCCGCCAATACTGGCACACATGACGATGATCCGCTGGTCTATGCCGGAGAGACGGCATACATTGATTACGCGTACATCAACGCCGGCGGCGTGGATATCCATGAGACCTTTTCCATGGAACTGTATGTCAACGACACCCGCGTCTCACAGGAGGCGATTGACGGCTTGGCCTATGGAGAGTACAAGTATCAGTCAGATATCGAGCATCTCTTTTCCCAAGCCGGCACCTATACCCTCAAACTGGTCTGCGACGCAACGGACGCGGTCCCGGAGTCGGATGAGACGGACAATGAATACGAGATGACCCAGGGAATTTCCGGAAAGCCGGGCCTCAACCTAAGCCCGCATCAGCCAAACGAATGGGAGGAGAAGATCGTGGTCTCTGCCCAGGCCGGCACCCATACTGACGACGAGGTGGTTGCCGGTCAGAGGGTCTATATGGATTATGCCTACATGAACACCGGTGGAGGGGATATCGGCAAATTTTATGTGGAGCTGTATGTCAACGACACCCGAGTCCGGCGGGCCTACACAGAAGGACTGGAGCAGGGATATTTCGGTCATGCGACCGATTTCACATACACCTTCCTCCAAGCCGGTGACTACACATTGAAACTGGTATGCGACGCGGATGATGACATCTCGGAATCGGATGAGACCGACAACACTTACGAGCGGATCATCGCTGTCTCCGGCTCCACGTCCCTCAGCCCCAATCTGGCACCCTACAAGCCGAACAACTGGGACAATCAGATTGTGGTATCCAACAAAAAGAACACGCATACCGATGACACCCTATATGCCGGCGAAACCGGGTATATTGACTATGCATACATCAACAACGGCACCATGGATATCGGCGAACCCTTTTATGTGGATGTTTACATCAACGACACCCATGCTGCAAGGCTTTACAATGAGGGGTTGGACTTGGGCGGATATGCGCATGCCTCTGACCTGAAACAGACCTTCTCCGAGGCCGGCACTTACACCCTGAAGCTGATATGCGACACGGAGGGCGACATCACGGAATCGGACGAGACCGACAATGAATATCAGCGAACCATCACCGTCGCCACCGGCGGGGAGCCGGATATCCGCATCACGCCCGCGACACTGACCTTTGGGGAGACAGGAACAGAGGGGAGGAGAACCTTGACAAACGTGCGGGAGGTTCAGACCTTGCAGGACCGCACGATACATTTTCTCCGGGGGGAGATTCGTCCTCAAGATTCCCATGATGCCATCCACGAAAGAAACCGGGTTTTTTCTCGGCACGAAAAAACCCGGTTTCCCCGGCATCTTCTGGCCCAGTTCGGTCACCTTCCCTCACCGGAAGAGCGGCGAATGCTTGCTGAACAGGGGATTCGCCTGCTCAGATATATCCCGAACAACACCTACTGGGTCGCCATGGATCCGGAGACAGACGACTCCGACATCCGAAATCTGAAGACGGCCGGCGGGATTCAGTGGATTGGCATTCCGGATCCGGAATATAAAGTCGCAGAGGCTGTTGACGAGAATCGCTTTCCACCGAACGCGAGATATGAGGACGGAACGGTCCGGGTTCATCTTCTCCTATTTGAGGATGTTTCGCAAAAAGAAGCCACGGACGCGATCGGTGCCATGGCTGACGAGGTTCAGGTGGTGGCGCAGGTGTCGGCGCAAGTGCTTGCGGTGCGGACTCCGCTGACGCTCATCCGGGAGATGGCCGGCCTGGATCAGGTGGAGTGGATCGAGCCGGCACCGCCGCCCAAAATCGCTTTCAACGAGACCGCATCGGAGCGGATCAAGGCGGACACCCTGAGAAACACACCCTTGCGCTTGGACGGCAAAGGAATCACCGTCGGCGTGTGGGACGGCGGAAAAGCCCATCTCCATGACGATTTCGGCGACAGACTGACCGTAAAGGACCCTGACGCGGAAGTGAGCGACCATGCCACGCATGTGGCCGGGACCATCGGCGGAAGCGGTGAGGGGGACATCAAGGCAAAGGGCATGGCCCCGAAGATATCCATAGAATCTTATGACTGGAATGACGACGAGAATGAAATGCGTGAGGCAGTGAGCAACAAGATCGTCATTTCAAATCACTCCTACGGCTTTACCACTGGCTGGTACTGGAACGCGGAAGAACGCGATTGGACAAGTGACACCGGATTCGGCCAATATTCGACGGTGGCCCAGAAATGGGACCAGGTGGTCTCCGACACCGGCCTGATCATCTTCAAGGCCGCGGGGAACGACCGGAGCGACGGCCCAGACTGTCCCGACGGAGAATGTGACGGCCCTTACGACTGCATCCCGCAACAAGGAGTCTCCAAGAACGTGATCACCATTGGCGCGACCGATGATGACGACGAGATGACGAGCTTCAGCAGTTGGGGACCCGCCAATGACGGGAGGATCAAGCCGGATATCTGTGCAAACGGCTACTCCGTCAGATCCACCATGCCAGAGGGGATGTACGCGCTGATGAACGGCACATCCATGGCCACACCCGCCGCGACCGGGGCTGGCGCACTGCTGTATCAGCACTTTCAGAACATCGTGGGGCAACCCCCTAGCCCGGAGACATTGAAGGCACTGATGATTCACGGGGCCACGGACCTCGGGAAGATCGGCCCGGATTTCGAGTACGGATGGGGGTTGCTCAATGCCGACGAGACGGCTGACCTGATCACTCGACGGGCTTGGCAGACCGGAACCCTCTCCGATACGGGGTCAACCGAAAGCTACACCATGACGGTCTCCGAAGATGCGTCCGATCTGAACGTCACCCTGGTCTGGACCGATCCGGCTGGCGCACCCGAGGCAGCCAAGGCCTTGGTCAATGATTTGGACCTGATGCTCACGGATCCGAACGGCGTCCAGCATAAGCCGTGGATACTCGACAAGGATCATCCCGAAACAAGCGCGGTCCGAGGGGTGAACCATCTCGACAATGTGGAACAGGTGAGCGTCACGACCCCTATGGCCGGGGAATGGACCGTGAACATCAGCGGATATGCGGTTCCGTCGGGTCCCCAGGACTTCACCGTCGTGGCAGATGGGATCACCGCGACCAGCAAGTCCTTCCGCATACACAACGACGGAACCGACACCCTCACCATCACTGGCATAGACAAGGGAGGCGATTCATGGCTCCACTACCTGCCAGCCCCGCCGTTTGGCATCGCGCCTGGAGAGCATCAGAGCGTGACGGTGACGGTTGATGCTGGGATGACAGATGCCGACACCGGGGAACTGCTCGTCTATTCCAATGTCGCGGATAAAAGCCCATATTCGATTGCCATCAGACTGAAGGGCGGTGCCGCATCGCCGATAACCGCAGCAGACGACACCGCACAGACCCCTGTGGACACGGCGGTGACCATCCCTGTGCTGGAGAACGACAGCGGGACAGGGTTGACCGTGACGCATGTGTCGGATCCGGATAACGGGTCTGCGGAAGTGACTGCGGACAACCAGAAGGTCCGCTATACCCCGGACGGCGGTTTCAGTGGGGAGGACCAATTCATCTACACCGTGAGCGACAGCACCCAGGAGGCCCAAGCCACTGTATCCGTGAGCGTCGGAACCGATGCCGCGCCCCTGACTGCGGAGAATGACACCGCCCAGACCCTTACGGACACATCCGTTGTCATATATGTGCTGAACAATGACAGCGGGCCCGAGGGGAAGACGTTGACCGTAAAAGAGGTGTCGGATCCGGATCAGGGAACCGCGGGGGTGAATTCGGATCATCAAACGATCCGCTACACCCCGGGAAGCGGCTTTACCGGAGTGGATACGTTTCTCTACACCGTGAGCACAGAGACAGAGACGGCTCAGGCCATGGTTTCCGTGACGGTGGAACGCCCGGTGGTCCCGGTGAGCGCATCGGATGACACCGCGACCACCGACATGGAGACGGCGGTGACCATCCGGGTGCTGGAGAATGACAGCAGCGCGGACGTGAACATGCTGACGGTGAAAACCGTCTCCGACCCCTCTCACGGAGATGCCCAAGTGAACGCGGACAACCGGACCGTCCTCTACACGCCGGCGGCCGGTTTCACCGGGGAGGAGACCTTCACCTACACCATGAGCGACGGCACGGAGACCGCGCAGGCCAATGTGACGGTGACCGTTGAGGCATCGGAAGAGGTGTGCGAGGTCTTCATCAGCAAGGACACGCCGCTGGACATTCCGGATAGCGACACCGCCGGCGTCACGTCAACCCTCATGCTGACCTCGGGGGGAGAGATCAAAGACGTGAATGTCACGGTGAATGTCACGCATCCGTGGGCCGATGATGTGAGCCTCTATCTCATCTCCCCCGCGAACGTGCAGATTCCCCTGTTTGAGAATGTGGGCGGAGACGGAGAGAACTTCATTGATACCACGTTGGACGATGAGGCCGCGCAGAGCGTGAAAAAGGGGGTGTCCCCATTCACCGGCCATTATCGGCCCGCCAGTCTCCTGAGCATCCTGGACGGGGGATCCGTTGCCGGAGAGTGGCGATTGAAGGCCACAGACGCAGAGGAGTTTGATGAGGGCATATTGAATTCGTGGAACCTGACCTTATGCCACCTCCCTTCGTCGGAGAATCGTGCGCCGACGCTCAAGGCCGACACCGCGGCCACCGGCCGGAATACGGCGGTCTCCATTGATGTGCTGGCCAATGACAGTGACTTGGACGGGGACAAGCTGCGTGTGACGCAGGTTTCGGATCCGGCCCGGGGATCGGCTGCGATAGATGCGGAGAATGACCGGATCATCTATACGCCGGAGACCGATTTTGCAGGAACGGACACGATCACCTATACCGTCAGCGACACCAATGGCGGAACGGAGAGCACCGGCGTGAGGGTGACGGTTTACAGCCGCGAGAATCTGCTGAAGGACGGCGGTTTTGAGACGGGTACGACGAGCACGGACTGGACCGATGTGTCGGCCCAGTTCGGGAAAAATGTGTATCAGGAGACCCGAATGGCCCGTTCCGGGGAGTGGCTCGCCTGGTTTGAGGGAGGAGACGTGGGCCAGGAGACCGCGACGGTGAATCAGAAGATCACGATCCCAGAATCGGAAGGGGCCACCCTCCGGTTCTGGCTCAGGAAATATCTGGATGACGTCTCGGGCACCCTAAAGGTCAGCATGGATGAGCAACTCCTGCTGACCGTCACCGAGGAGAGCGACGCGTACCAGGAATGGACCGAGGTGGCCTTGGATGTGAGCGGGTTCGCGGACGGAAATCGCCACACCCTCAACTTCGACGCGGCCATTCAGGTGGGCATCGGCGCCACCTCCTTTCTCGTGGATGATGTCTCCCTGATCGCCCATGAAGGCGGAGAGGGCCCCGTGGACTTGGGGGATGTCATCTCGGCCTTGCAGGTCGCCGCGGGAATGCATCCGGCCGGCATCACCGCGGATGTGGATATCAACGGAGACCAGAAGATCGGCATCGAAGAGGCGATTCATCTGTTGCGGATGCTTGGAGGGAAGTAAATACCATATAAGGACTTGGGAGATTGGCGATCCGGTTTCCATGGCGCGATACCGTGTCAAAAACCGGGTTCCTCTGACCTGCTGACTGTTGGAGTAATTGAAGGATACCATCATGGATGACAAACCCTACCCGATTGATTATGAATTCTCTTTTGAGGATGGAACGTGCAAGGCATTCCACATCGCGCTCCATCCTGAAACCATCACCATTGTACGGCCCGAGTCGGAGGCGAGTCCGGAGTGGACCCGGCTGGACCACAGGCAGTGCAGTTGCTGTCCGCTTGACAAGACCACGCATCCGTATTGTCCCATTGCCGTGAACATTGTGGAACTGATTGAGGCATACAAAGGCATGGCCTCCTTTGAACGCTGCACGGTCCGTTGCACCACAAAGGAAAGGACCTTTCTCAAGGAGACGTCGGTCCAGGAGGGCCTTTTTTCCATTTTTGAGGTCATCATGGCCACGAGCAACTGCCCAGTGATGGACTTTTTAAAGCCTCTGGCCCGTTTCCACCTGCCATTCTGCACCATTGAGGAGACCGTTGTCCGGTCCGTTTCGGTTTACCTGCTTCAACAGCATTTTGAGCATAAAAGGGGGAAGATACCGGACCTCGCGCTGGACAAGTTCGCCGAATGCTACAAAAATGTTCAGGCGGTGAATGAGGGGATTCTGATGCGGATCAACGATCTGTCAAAAACCGAATCGAGCAAGAACGCCATCATGGTGATCTTTTCCCTGGCCCAGATATTCTCCATGGACATTGAGGGGAGTCTCCATTCGATTGAGTATCTGTTTTGAACCTTGTGTATAGGAGACTCCCGCGTCCGTTGCAAATTATTGGGGACTTCAAGTTCAGTTAATGACAGGCGTTTGGACAAAATTATGCGAAATCGTATAGGAAAGTTGTTTGCCGGAATTCCCCCAACCGCTCCCGCGGGATTGCCAAATCCGGCGGCAATCTCCCAACCGCTCCCGCCGGATTGCGGCAATCCCCAACATGAGGGATGAAACCTGAGGGATGAGGGATGAAACTTGGAGAAGGATGA
>JAOZRQ010000106.1:0-7334 GCA_029940115.1 Desulfobacterales bacterium | reverse complement strand
TGATTTCATCCTTCAAACTTCACCCTTCATCCTTCAATTTCATCCTTCAGCTTCATCATTCATACCCATGCCGGATGTACCTCGCCTCGATGGTGAGGGTGTCCGTCTTGTGCGGGGTTCCGGTGTGGGGATACGCGGAATGGACGGTGATCTCCGGGACAGAGACGTGGAAGAAGTTCACGTCAATGCGTCCGCCGCGGTCGAACCAGATCTTGACGAAGATATCCGGATTGCTGGCACTCCCCCAGTTCACCGCATCCGGGCTGGCGTAAAAATGGCCATAGACCACCTCGTCTCCGCCCTCGGTCTTTTCCCTGCCGCCCGCCTTCCATACCGCCTCGATATCCCCCTTCTCCTCGGTCTTGATGACCGCCTTGATCCAGAGGTCGGGCGTGACATGGTATCCGGGGGCCGTCTCCTCGCAGAAGACCACCTTCAGGGGATTCAGGTTCGTGGGGATTCTTTCGTCAATGGAGTCATCCGCGGTGTTCAGGACCACGATCTCCGAGTCTGTCGAATTGCAGACCCAGAGCATCCCGTTCTTGTCGGTGTACGCGCCTGCTTCCATGCCCGCGATGTTCTTGTTTTTCAGATAGTCTGAAACCGTGCCGTTTACCGCGCCTGTGGAGGGATTGAAGGAGTAGAGCGAGTTGTCCCCCCATCCGGCATATCCGGCAAAATAGCCTTTGGTCGGCGAGACCACCACCATGCCTGAGATGTTTCCGTAAGGATGGTCCGCCTCATCCCCGTCATCTATGATCAGCGTGGTCTGGTATGTCTCCGGGTTGATGCGGACGATGCCGCCGGTGTAATCCACCGGGGGGAACAGTGCGCCCGCGCATTGGACATAGATGGCGTTGTTCTCCGCCACATACTGGATGGACTGGGGATTCTGGGCAGGGAGGGGGATTCCCCTCATCTTCCCATCCCCCTTTCCGGTCTCCATCTCAGTGTCGGTCGCGGTGTCAAAGACCGCGAGCCATGCATCATTCAACACCCAGTTGCCGCCGCCGCTCCTGTCCCATCGCTGGAGGGTGACAAAGAGCTTGCCGTTCACGATCACGCCGCTGTGCATTTCAGGTGAGCCGTCGCCATCATCATAATCACTCAGATCAAGCTCCCCGATCTTGAATCCTGCTTGGGTGGTGGTGGAGGGATCCACGATCCACGCCTTTTTTGACGCATAGCGAAGCAGATATGCCTTGTCAGGCCCGGCAAAGACCAGCTCCTGGGGGTTGGCCGAGTCCTCATCCTCATCCCGCACGGAGAACTGCCAGATCGGCGTGTCCGGCGCGTGAATGTCAAACTTGACCACATGATCCATCTGATAGCGCCCCAGCCGATAGAAGTGGCTTCCATGGGCCGAAACCGAGATGTCCGATTCTGTGGGAACCAGGTCATTTCTGACCGTCCGGGGGCCCCCCACCGGGTCCACCGACACCACCGAATGCGCGCCGCTGCTATAATCCGCGGCCGCACCGGCCACCACAGCCGTCTGAATCACCTCTGCATGCACCGGCCCCGCGGCCATGAGCAGAAGCGCGAAAAATGACACTGCCAATTTCCTCATAAATAGCCTCCTTGTTACCCAAATTGAGCGATTCTTATCAGAAAAACTGACTGAATGCTTGGCATTCAAGGCTTTGCCCGTCTCACGGTTTTCACCCAGCAGGTGAAAATCCGAAAATCGTTGAAGCCCCGACATTGCAGGAAATCGTTGAAGCCCCGACATTGCAGGATAAGAGTCATATTCAGGCCAAAGAATCGCTCAATTTGGGTGTTAAAAAGTTTTCTCCAGCCCAAATGAAAGCAAAAGTTGTAGGATGATGCTGGTTCTAACGGTTTTTGTGGTTTCCGACACGGGCTGAAAATTGTGATCCGCGGATGAACGCGGATAAACGCGGATGGCCTGTGTGCCGGGGCCCATCCGCGGCTTGTCCCTCCCGTTTCAGACCGGCTCTCAGGATCGTGACCGTCTGAGATCACACGCAACCACAAAATCCGTCAGAATCAGGAATGATGAAAATGTTGCCAATGTTCCCGAAAGTTGATCCTCGTTTTGTTCCCCGCATTGGTAGTCCTATATTTCTCCCCTCTCATTGTGACCTGCTGGTCCTTGGAATGACAGGGATTGAGTCGGCTTCATCCAAGGGGTGACGTCAAGAATTTCCATAGAAGGTGTTTGAAAACACCTGTTGCCCCTCTGCCCATGCCCCAGTTTCGGGCACGGGCAAGGGAGTTTTCAAACACCTTCTAGTCAGGAGACAGGAGACGAGACCAAGACAACTTCAATTCCCCAACATCCTTGAACCAGCATTCGGACATGAAAAAAGCCCTTCAAGCCAGAAAACGCTTGAAGGGCTGCACCCAGTTTGCTTGACCCTTTGCCATATTGCCATGCCCCGTCACACGCAGAGGAAAGGCGTTCTCTTGCCACGGCAGGTTTTCTGGCTCTCGGATCATCCTCATCCCGCGCCTTCCCACCGGATTGATTTCCGGCAGTGGCATGTTGCGGGACTTGTCCCCGATCACAGCGGCGGGACCACTCCCGATTCTCACGGGATTCCCTATTAAGCTCCTCACAAAGCACCTTGGCAAATTTTGACCTTTATATCCTTATATAAAGGGAGTGTCAACAGGTATTTTGAGTGCAGGACAAAAAAAGTTGGTAGCAACCAAGCAAGGGCTGATTGAATCAGATGACCACGCGGCAAGGCGGAGCCTGTCGGGTAATGAGAGGAGTTTCTAAAAATTGTGTTTTACGGAAAAAGAATAGGACCTTCCGGGCAAAGGATACCCGTTGAAGTCCTCATACCGATCGTCGCCCAAGTTCTTCACGTCAAAGGTGAGCAGAAAGGATCGGATCAGCCAGGAGATCCCCGCGTTGATCTCCTCCTTGTCTTCCGCTTTCAGCAAATTCGGACTGTCATAATACAACCCTTTCTCTGCGATGTATTCCGCGTATATCTTGAACCCGCCGTGTCGGCCCTCGACCCTTCCCATGTAGGACTCTTCAAAGCGATTAGGTAATTTTTTCCCGTCAGAACCCTTGGTCTCACTTTTGTTTTCGGTATCCTGCCAAGTGGCGTTTGCGGAAATCCGGAAATACTTCAGGAGGTCGAGATTCACGCCCACCTCAATTCCTTGGATCCGTGAGCTTGAGATGTTCACCGATTTGCCGACGACTTTGTCATAGACACGGCTGATCAGATCATCCACATCGCTCTGGAAACCGGCCACATTGAGAGAGATCCGTTTCATCCACACATTTGATGAGTGCCAGTTGATCTCAAGCCCGGCATCGCAATTGGTCCCCTCTTCTGGGTTGAGCTCCATGTTCCCGGTGAAAAAGCCGCGATCCCCGAACAGTTCAAAAAAGGATGGCTCACGCGCGTATTTCGCCATGTTTGCCCGGAATGTCAGCCAGTCCAAGGGGCGATATTTTGCACCAATCTGTGCGAAGATATGATCCTCATCTCTTGACATGTCATCCATGTCGGCCTCCCATGTATCCACACCTCCCTTCAACTCATCCTTGACAAAGGTGTAACGGAGGGCCGGGGTGATGATCAGCGTCTCCTGAAAAAAGAGCAGGCTGTCCTGAAGGCCGATGGAATAAGTGATTCTTTTGCTCTCTTCGGTATCCTCTCCTTCAAGAATATCCTCGGGTTCATAGGTTTCATGCTGGGCGTCGAGCATGAGGCCCCACGAGTTCCGTTCTGTGAGCCATTCAAGGAAGAAATTCATCCCGTAACGGGTGGTGGTGTATCTGCTGTGCTGGTTTCCCAGCCCCACATGGCCACCCCTGTCATCATACTCCTCCTCTTTCCAGGCGTAGTCCATACGCGTACTCGTGTTGAAGCCATGGGGACCCAGATTGTCCGCAGTCAGCTTCAAGGTGGTGATGTTTCTCGTGGTGTCAAAACGGGTCTTCGCCCGCCTGCTGTTGTTCCACGCCGGCAACTCCTGCTCCTTTGAAAACCATTGATTGAGCAGATCTATGCGGAGATCGTCGGCCAGATCATATCCGAATTTGGCGAGGATGTTCCCCTGGTCAAACTCGGCGTTGTTCCTCTTCTCCCACCGGTCATCCGCTGGATTCAATTCTGTGCCGTTGTCGTTGAGAATCTCAAAGTCATTGTCAGACCCGAGATAATCTCCGGAGATCAGGTAATCCCATTTCCCGGATGTCTGCTCAGATGTCTGCCCGGATGGCTTGAGAGATGTCTGCCGAGATGTCTGCCCGGATGTCTGCCCGGATGTCTGCCGAGATGTCTGATTGACGAATCCGGCCAGTCTGCGCGTGTGAAAGGAGCCGTATCCCGCACTGACGCTGGAACTGAATGCCTCCTTTGATCGCAATGTCTTGATGTTCACAACCCCGCCGATGGAGGCTTTGCCAAAATTCACCGGGGTCACCCCCTTGTAAATCTCTATGGACGCGACATCCGAAAGGGAGATGTTGCTCAGGTCAACGCCGCCTCCGGACGCGCCATTGAGCAAAACGCCGTCCAGAAAGACCATGACCTGATCGCTGGAAGATCCTCGCAGGGACACGGTGGAGAAGCTCCCCAACCCCCCGGATTGGCGCACCTGGATCCCCGCCTCCTTTTCAATCACTTCGGATAGGCTTTCGGTCTTTCCCTCAAAGGCTTCCCGGTTGATGACCGAGAAGAAGCCGGGTGTCAGTTCGGTGTCCACATCCCCGGTCTCGAAGGGGGTTTCGGCCCTGTCTGCCGTCACCACCACCGCGTCCAACGTGACAGGCTCTCTTTCGGTTTCAGCGGCGGCCTGTTGGGGGATGGCCATAAAAAACAGGGCCATGAGCAGAAACATGAGTTGGTTGATTTTTTTCATAAGCAACATGCCAGATACGATTTTTGGCCAAAAGTTTGTAGTTCCGCCTTCAGGCGGTGCCACACCGCCTAAAGGCGGAACTACAAACTTTTGCCTTAAATGGAAGGATGCCCCGATTTTTTACGCTCGGTTCGGATTATGCGCTCGGTTGGCAAATCCCAACCCGCAGGCTGCCGGATTTGTCAATCCGGCAGGAGCAGGTTTTGTAGGTTGCCGGATTTGTCAATCCGGCAACAGATTTTAAGGCGTCGAGTGCTGGCAGGTCCATCCTGTGACCGGCGGTCCTTGCGGATACCGCACACCCGACGCGTGGTTCTCCCCTCTCATTGTGACCCTGTTGGTCCTTGGAACGACAGAGATTGAGTCGGCTTCTGGAGGCGATGTCAAAAAGATGGGACGTCCCGGCCAGGAGACAGAAGACGAGACCGGGGAAAGTGAGACGACTTTCAATTCCCTTCTCAACACCGGTATTCAGACATAAAAAAACCCTTCAAGCCAGAAAACGCTTGAAGGGTTGCACCCAGTTTGCTTGACCCTTGCATATGTCCCTGCCATGCCTCTGTCACACGCAGAGGAAAGGCGTTCTCTTGCCACGGCAGGTTTTCTGGCTCTCGGATCATCCTCATCCCGCGCCTTCCCACCGGATTGATTTCCGGCAGTGGCATGTTGCGGGACTTGTCCCCGATCACAGCGGCGGGACCACTCCCGATTCTCACGGGATTCCCTATTAAGCTTCACGCAATAAATAGCACCTTGGCAAATTTTGTCTTTTATATCCTTATATAAAGGGAGTGTCAACAGGTATTTTGAAAAAAACTGAGTACAGGACAAAAAAAGTTGTGGGTCAGTTTGTAGTTCCGCCTTCAGGCCGCCTGAAGGCGGAACTACAAACTTTTGTCCATGACGCGGCATCTTCCACAGAAACTTTTAAAATCTGCTGAAATTCCAAGTCTCACGTCTCAAGTTTCGATTTTCCTGTTGACAATGGGACAAGTATATATCATAAATGATTGAATAATCAGGATGTCAGTTGCCGGTGGCCTGTCAGACATACGCATATGGAAACCCGGGAGGGACGGATTTCCAAGTACTACTGACAACCTGAGTACAGGACAAAAAACCCGGCTTTTTCTTGCGGTCGGGAGGTCGGCCCATTCGGGAAAAAGCCGGGTTTCTCGCCCGTTCCCGATTTTTTGTCCTGTACACAGCTGACAACCCCCCTTTTTCAATTCACATCAAAACAAGGATAAATGCCCATGAAAACCATGCAGGCACCTGAGAAAAGCGAGTCAAAGGAGATCAGGCTCTTTATGGTGATCTTCGATTTTGAGTTGGAAAGACGGCAGATCCCCGGTTTTCGGGGCGCGGTGGTCAAGAAGGTGGGGCAGAAGAACGTCCTGTTCCACAATCACCTGGGGGAGCAGTTTCTGTATGGCTACCCCCTGATCCAGTACAAGACGATCCGGAGACATCCGACCATCCTCTGCATCAACCAGGGGACTGAGGAGATCGTCAAGTTCTTTGAAAAGGCCGACTGGGACCTCGAGATCCACGGGCGACGGATAGAGACGGATATCCGGCACATCACCTTCGACTATTTCCTGTGCGGCCTCTCCCCTGTGCCAGTTCGCTACACCATCCGGAACTGGTTCGCGCTGAATGAGGCCAATTATGCGAAGTTCACCGCGCTGGATGCCGATGGGAAAAAGATCGACTTTCTCCGGCGCATCTTGGTGGGGAACATCCTCTCCCTTGCCAAGGGGATTTGCTGGCATGTCGGCGGAGATATCCGGATCGAGATGCCGAACCTGCCGAAACACCACCTGATCTCCTTCAAGAAGCACCAGATGGCCGGGTTTGATCTCGAATTCACCGCCAACATCGTGCTTCCGGATTTTGTGGGGCTGGGGAAGTCGGTTTCGAGGGGGTTTGGGTCGGTCAAGAAGGGGTGAGGGTTGAGGATGGAGCTGGGCTGATGAAAATTCCCGTTTTCAAGGCGGTCTTCCGACCGCCATCCGACCCGGGACTGTCCCGCCATGCCGAGGCTCCGGATGGGGACGGACGGCCCTCATTCGGAACAGGACGGGAATGGGATCGGCCGGAAATGATCCAAAAAGCTGATTTTCATCACCCTAGGATGGAGCGGCGGCTGAGTTGATATGCGTTAATCGTGTTGCCGGACTTTGTGGGGAAGTCGGTTTCGAGGGTCGCTCAAGGAGGAATGCAAGGATGAAGATATCAACACTGCTTTTGGGCAATGTCAGGTTGAGGCCATCTCAGATCCACAAACTGAGGGGCTTTGTGGGAAACCTTTTCAAGGCGCATGATCTGATCCACAACCACGATCCGGACACAGGGAGAGTCATCTACCGGTATCCGCTGATCCAGTTCAAGTTGTTGAAGGGGACGCCTGCCATCATCTCGGTGGGCGATGAGGCGGTGAAGGTTTTCGCGAAGATATTCATGGCCATGGACGA
>JAOZRQ010000574.1:2785-4254 GCA_029940115.1 Desulfobacterales bacterium | reverse complement strand
CAAACTCATCAAACTCATCAAACTCATCAAACTCATCAAACTCACAAACTCATCAAACTCACAAACTCATCAAACTCACAAACTCATCAAACTCATCAAACTCACCAAACTCACCAAACTCATCAAACTCATCAAACTCATCAAACTCACCAAACTCACCAAACTCATCAAACTCACCAAACTCATCAAACTCATCAAACCAATTTACACGGGAGAATGAGAATGCCAGGTTTTGAACGGTTTGGCAAAGAGGAGCGAAAAGAAGTTCAGGATGTTCTCGACACAGGTGTATTGTTTCGTTACGGCTTTGACTCGGCGCGTGGCGGCCTATGGAAGGCCAAGTCGTTTGAGGCGGAATTTGCCAAACGCATTGGCGTGGCACACTGCCACCTCTGTTCCAGCGGCACCTCGGCGTTGAGCATTGCCCTGACGTCATGTGGGGTCGGCGCGGGCGATGAGGTGATCCTTCCGCCCTTCACCTTCATCGCCACCATTGAGGCGGTGTTGAACGCCGGGGCCGTGCCGATATTTGCTGAGATTGATGAGACCCTCTGTCTGGATCCTGAAGCGATTGAGGCGGTGATCACCCCGCGCACAATGGCGGTGTTGCCCGTTCACATGTGCGGTTCCATGGGGCGCATTGACCGGATCAAGGCATTCTGCGACAAAAAGGGCCTCATCCTGATAGAGGACGCGTGCCAAGCTGTGGGTGCCACTTTGAACGGAAAGGCGGCCGGCACATTCGGAGACATGGGATGCTTCTCATTTGACCCGGTCAAGACCATCACCTGCGGTGAAGGCGGCGCGGTGGTCACGGACAACAAGGAGCTCCACACCACAGCAGAGGCCTACGCGGACCATGGACATGATCATGTCGGAGAGGACCGGGGACGTGAGGGGCATCTGTTTCTTGGAAACAACTTTCGAATCAGCGAGCTGAACGCCGCGGTCGGGCTGGCCCAACTGAGAAAGCTGAATTCGATCCTGAAAAAACAGCGGGCCCACAAAAAGGCGATCAAGGACGCGCTGGCAAAGGTTCTCGGCCTCACCTTCAGAGACCTTCGAGATGAGAAAGGGGATTCAGCCACTTTCCTCTCCTTCTTCCTTCCCGATGAGATCACGGCCCGGCAGGCGGCTGAGGATCTGGGAAAGGCAGGGGTTGACGGCTGTTTTTACTGGTATGACAACAACTGGCATTACCTGCGGATGTGGGATCACCTGAAGGCCCTCCGGTCCTTGGCAAAACTTCCGGTGCGACTGTCAGAACATTGTCCGGATTATCAGCAGTTGAGCCTGCCCCGATCTGATGAGATCATCAGCCGAACACTCTCCTTGCAGATCAAGCTCTCTTGGACAAAAAAAGAGGTTTCCCAGCGAACTGACAAGATTCTGAATGTGATGAGGGACCTTTGCTGAACCGTCCTTCGACAAGCTCAGGAACCGTCCTTCGACAAGCTCAGGAACCGTCC
>JAOZRQ010000574.1:0-2685 GCA_029940115.1 Desulfobacterales bacterium | reverse complement strand
GAACCGTCCTTCGACAAGCTCAGGAACCGTCCTTCGACAAGCTCAGGAACCGTCCAAACTTGAACACTCAAACAACTTAGGCAGTCACTCATGTTTCGCAATTTCAAAATGGTTTCCCGGGTGGTTTTCGGCCGGGGCTGTTTTCATCAATTAAGGGATATCCTTGCTGAAAAACGGAAAAATGCAGCCTCCTTCATGGTTTTCTTGGTGGATGATGTTTTTCGAAACAGCAAGTTGGAAGATGGGATCCCCCTCGGAAGGGATGACCTTCTGATATGGGTCAATGTGGATGATGAACCTTCAACCGCTCATGTGGACCGATTGACGGATCAGATCCGTTCTTTTTCCGCGGTTCTGCCCAGGGGGCTTGTCGGCATCGGCGGCGGAAGTGTCATGGACATGGCCAAGGCGGTCTCCCTCATGCTGACCCATCCCGGTTCGGCTTCGGACTACCAAGGATGGGATCTGATCAGACAGCCTGGGGTCTGGCATGTGGGGATCCCGACGCTCTCAGGAACCGGCACCGAAGTCTCCCGGACCACTGTTCTCATCGGTCCCGAAAAGAAACTCGGCATCAATTCCGATCACACCGTGTTTGACCAGATTCTGCTTGACCCGGAACTGATCGCGGACGCACCAAGGGACCAGTGGTTTCATACCGGGATGGACTGTTACATCCATTGTGTGGAGTCTCTGAACGGGACCTTCCTGAACGCGTTCAGCCGCGCCTACGGAGAAAAGTCGCTTGATCTGTGCAGGGAGGTCTTTCTGAAAGACGATCCAGAGAAGGATGACAAGCTGATGATGGCCTCCTGCATGGGCGGCATGAGCATCGCGTATTCCCAAGTCGGGGTCTGCCATGCCCTCTCATATGGACTGTCCTTTGTCCTCGGCATTCATCACGGGGTCGGCAACTGCATCGTGTTTGACCATCTGGAGGAATTCTACCCCCATGGGGTTCAAGAATTCCGGAAGATGATGGAGAAACATGACATCCGGCTTCCCCAGCCCCTCAACGTCAACGATGCAAAGATGCAAAAGATGATTGATGTCGCACTCGTCCTTGAGCCCTTGTGGGAGAATGCCTTGGGCAGAGATTGGAAGCGGATGATGACCCGGGAGCGGATTGAGGGGCTTTATGGACAGATATTGGGGAACAGCTGACGCGGTTGCTCGTTGCCAGTTGCTTGTCAATGTGATAAGGGACAACAAACAATGGGCAACAAACAGCGGGCAACAAACAACCATCATAATGAGGAGTCGTCATCATGAATCGAAAGAAGATCAGTGACAGGGAAATCGAAGCCTTATATGAATCAGGGTTTGTTCAGGAAAAAAATGAGTTTCTTCTGCCCCAAGTGCTCGATTTGTCCATCAGAAGAAATGGATGAATCTGCATCCGGAATATCAGAGGCGATTGGTCTGGGGCCCAAAAAAGAAGTCTCGTTTCATCGAGTCGCTTCTGATGAATGTGCCAACGCCTCCGATTTTTCTCTTTGAATGGGCGATGAACCGCCATGAGTTGATGGACGGCCTGCAGAGACTCAATGCAATCGTTGAATTCCACGAGAACCGTTTGACTTTGACGGGCTTGGAATTCTGGGAGGCACTTACATTTGAAAGACAAAGACAGGTTTTCAGGCCGAATCAGAAAGCCTGATCATCAAGATGCTGCCGACAACCGACAAACTCGCACTCACGGAATGTCCTGAAAAGCGAGGTCAGCTTTGATTGCGTTCTTTTCAGGTTCACATAATGCCTGAACTGGCAAGAGAGGGCCGCTTTCGTCATCCTCGGCTGCTCCGGGTCGATCTCCCACGGATGCATGTAGAAGAGGTATGCCTGATCCTGTTCCAGAATTTTCCGGACCCCCAGTTTGAACAGGGGAAACGGAATCATGCGGAAATATCCGCCCCCTCCCAAGGGAAAGATGCGGGTTCCGATTCTGAAATTGCTGATCGGGAGTTCATAAAAATCGGCTGAGACATTGACAGCGATTCCCCTTGTCCGGTTTCGGGACAAATCCACCCTTCCATAGCGGCCATGCATGGCAAAGGAATTGAAGCTCGAATCATACCGATACCCGCTCTCCTCGATGATCTTCAGGATGTCGTTGTCCACCGAGAAACTCGGTGCCCGATATCCGACCACCGGGGCACCGATGATGTCTTCAAGGCGTTTTCTGCTCGCAATCAGATCCGCTTTCAGTTCCTCGTATGATTGCTGGTTGCAGAGAATATGGTCATATCCATGGGACGCGACTTCATGGCCGGCCACATGGATGTCACGGACCAGATGGGGCAGTCTCTCGGCAAGCCACCCAAGTATGAAAAAGGTGGCCCCGCGGAAATCGAGAATCTCCAGAAGTTTGTAGGTGTTCCTTTCAACCCGGAGATCATAGCCGGGCCAAGCGGAGAAAGGGATGTATGCCTTGAAATTCTCCACTTGGAACCAGTCTTCCACATCAACAGTAATAAGAATGGTGCTCATGTCATTAAGGGGTTAAGGGTTAAGGGGTTGAGGGTTGAGGGTTGAGGGTTGAGGGTTGAGGGTCAAGGGTCGGGGGTCAAGGCTTGGGTCAAGGATCGGGGGTCAAGGCTCGGGGGGCAAGGCTCGGAGGGCCTCATGCGCCGCACGGGGACGGCGGATCAGGGCGGCCGGGGCGGATCGCCTCATGCGCCCGCA
>JAOZRQ010000573.1 GCA_029940115.1 Desulfobacterales bacterium | reverse complement strand
ATTGGACAGATTACACGGATGACACGGATTGTCGTCCCATGAATTGTGCAAGGGGGCCGGTGGTTCCGTCATTTCGGCCCCGTTCCCCTTGGTGTTGGAAGATATTTGGGATGTCAGGCAAATCGTGTCAATCCCCCATGCCCCAAATCCGACACAAACCCGTCATTCCGGGCAGATGACGGGAACCGGCAATCCCAGAGGCTTCATTCCCCTCAGACGAGGTTCCCGCCATCTGACCCGGAATCCACTCTCAATCTCCTTATTGCTCTACGTTTTTTTTCTCAGAAGGATATCAGCCAGCGCGCGTTTGATTGCTTTCCTGACGTTTCTGTCAGTGCCGGCCATTGCCTTCAAGAGATCGGGGATGGTTCCTTTTGCTCTCCATCCGAGTTCTGCCAAGACTTGGGCCGCGAAGCAGCGAACATACCACTCATCATTCTCCAGCCCTTTTCTGAGGCAGGGGATGGCCGTCAGCACCTCCTCACTCTCGCGCCATTCGGGATGATGGGCCTCCAGAAACTCCGCCGCGTGATTGACCACGTCATAGTTGAAGTGGATCCGCGCCTCAACAAGATGGCAAACGGTTGCCGGCCCTATTTTCTTCAATGCCTCACCGGGCATGTCAGGGCGGAATCCGTCATCAAAAAGCCCACCCATGCCCCTCACAAAACAGGGGATCAGGATATCAAGGGACTCATGCTGACGCCACAAAGGCTCGATTCTCCCCAGTGCCCGGTCAACCTGGATGCGAACCCCTTGGTTGGCATCGGCCAATGCCTTCATCAGACAAGGGATCGCTTTTTTGGCTCTCGGCCCCAGTTCCCCTATGATGATGGCCGCATCAATCCGATCAGAAGTCTCACCCTCTGCCAGCTTTTTCACCAGCACGGAAAGGGAAGGAACCGGAGGCAGGACGATCTTGCGCAACGCTTTCTCAGCCGAGCTTCTGACCTTTGCATGGTTGTCGTGGAGTGCTTTCACAAGATGAGGGACGGCTTTTCTCGCGGGCGGACCGATTTTTCCCAGGGCCTCGGCTGCCTTGACGCGGCGGTTTGTCTGCTCATCTTTCAGGACGTTCACGAGATGGACCACCGTTTTGAGCAGGCTGTCCCCATTCTCCTGACGAAGATCAATCGCTCTCTTTTTCCGCGAAAGAGCCGTTTCCCGGGAAAACGCGAGCTCTTCCATGATGTCAACAAGTTTCTCACGGAGCTTTTGGTGAGGCTTTTTGGAAAGTATCTTGATGATGTGGGAGAAAGCCACATGTTTTGCTATCGAGCCGATCTGCTCAAGTGCTTGGACGATTAATCTGGGCAGCGTTCCGCTTTTCAGCATGTTTATGATTCCCGGAACTGCGTCTGGGCCGATATCCTTCAGCACCTTGCCGATCAGAGCTTGGATCTTCTCATCATGGCTGTCGAGCATCTCCACGAGAGTATGCACGACAGCTTCGCGAATTTTCTCGTCTTCATTTGCAACTTTTGTCATGACTCGGGCGGCCGCTTCTCGGAGATGTTCGATCTCATATGTGTTGCCCATTATCGCTGAGAGTTCCGGGATGGCGGCCATGCCGACTTTCGTCAAGGTCTG
The DNA here is from genome assembly GCA_029940115.1 of Desulfobacterales bacterium. Classification (GTDB taxonomy): domain Bacteria; phylum Desulfobacterota; class Desulfobacteria; order Desulfobacterales; family 4be13; genus JAOZRQ01. The sequence continues at coordinate 2,668 of JAOZRQ010000573.1, read as the reverse complement.
CTCCGTCGTGTCACGGACTTTCTTCTCCTCATGTTCGTCGGCCAGAATTTTCAAAAAAACGGGGATGCCCGCTTTGGCATGAGGTCCGAACTCTCCCAGAGCTTCGGCTGCCGCAATCCGAGTTCCCTTATCCGCCTTTTCAAGCCGTTCCAGAAAAGCGGGCACACGTTTCTGTGCCGCTTCGGTCCGTGCCCATCTGTGGTTGATTCCTTTCAACGCGTCGACGGATGCCATGCGAACAGGTTTGTGACAGTTCGCCAAAAGACCCACAAGAGTCGGGATCGCGGGTTCCGCATATTTGCCATAATCTTGCAGTTTTCTGATGGCTTCCACACGGATTGCCGATGGAAGTTCAATTGACTTGGCAATTTTGGCCAACGCCTCAATCTTCTCCCGGAGCGCCTCTTTCAGAACATGGGAGTAGAGACGATACGCCTGCCCGATCATCCAGAAGCCGACCACCACCCGAAAGCATCCCCCCATGATCGGCGAATTCGTCTCTCCCTGCCAAGCAAAAATTTGAAGCGCGTCCCCGAAATCGAGCAGGTTCAGGAGGTTGTTGACAGGCCACGAGTGCCAGCCGGACAGACCTTGGTTTCCCCGGCACGCGATGACGATCATCAGCATCGCCGATGAGAGTCCGCCGTAGCAGAGGCATGTTCTTGCTCTGGAGGATATCTTGGATGGCCAGTTGGTTTGTGAAAGCAGATCAATCCCGCGGAAGATCGCGCCGAGAAAAAAAATTCCGAGCATAAAGCGCATGCAAAATAGGGCGACTCCCGCGGCGATGCTTTGGTGATGGGTGATTCGGGTCAGCAGAGTGATTGACAGGGCGTCGGAGAGGTCTGGCAGATCAAGGGCCTTGAGGGTGTGCAGGGCGATGAATCTGCTCCAATCCAAGAGGAGAGGGGCAGCGTCACCGGAGAAGGAATAAGACGAGGTTCCGAGGACGTTATGGATTTGAACATGGAGTTGGAAGAAGACCGCCAGTTGGATCAAGTTGAGCAGGGTGACACGGAGATTAAGCATCCCTTTGGAGAAGATATGGATCAGGATGCCGATGTTGAGCGCGGTGAGCGACGCGGTGGCCCATAGAAACATTCGGCTCTCCATATGCTTTCCTGCAAAGAATGTCGCTGCCAGATATAGCAGAGACGCATGTATGGCAAAATTCACATATCGGTCACCTTTGCCGGGCAAACCGATCCCCGGTTTGATGATTCCCATCTTTTTTCCTCCTTAATTTCGCCGCTTGTTTGCCGCCATGAGGCAAACAAAGTTAAAGTGGAGAATTATATAAAACAGATTATGAAAATCTGCTGATCGGCGTATGATAAGGACTGGAGGAAAACACGTTGTGATTTCCTGGGTGACATTCAGTAGCGAATGTAAATGAGTTTCCTGATTATAACGGATTTAGGGGAGCCTTAAACGTGAACATGAACGTGCACGTGAACGTGAACGTGAACGAATGTTCACGTCAGGATTCAAGTTCAAGCTCAAGTTCAAGTTTGCGGGCACGTTCATAGGGCTCCCCTAAATCCGTTATAATCAGCAAGTTTTCTATCCGGCAACTACAGGAATTGAGTTTGGTAAGGATTTGCCATGATCACAGGCTTTGACACATCCTTCTGTGTACAGGACAAAAAGTTGTGGCAAGAAACCCGGCTTTTTCCCGAACGGGCAGATTCCCAAACCGCCAGAAAAAGCCGGGTTTCTTCCCATTCACTTTTTTTGTCCAGCATATCCTTATTAAATCCAATCCTTGTAGTTTTTGAAATTATGGGTCATAATTTTTGGCATCCTTCATTTTGCCTGAAAAGTGGTCTGCACTTCCCAAATGAGCGAAAAGTTTGTGGTTCCGCCTTCAGGCGGCGTGACACCGCCTGAAGGCGGAACCACAAACTTTTTGGCTTGAAAAATGTAAACCATAAATGAAGGATGCCTAATTTTTTTTATATTTTTGAATTTTTTTTTGACTCAGATACCTACTTGAATATATGCAAATGATATGCCAGATTTCTCACAAATTTGTGTTGAAAGACTTAACCTGCTGTATTTGCAGGGAATAATTTTTTTTCCCACCATCAGGCCGTTTTGGCTGAAAATCTGAAACTGACAATTTTTGTCACAAAAGTGACAATTTTTGTCAAAAGTGACATTTTTTGTCACTTAGGGCAAGAATCATGCCAAAAATAAAACTTTCCTTCATTCTTTTGAAAAAAAATTCCTTGATATTAAAGGGAATGAGACGCAAGAAGGGCTGCTCAGTCATTGAGGCTGAAAGGCAATGGGACCGCCTTTCTTGCACTCCCCTTGTTGAGCTCTTTTACGCTTGAGCCGGCACCCGAAGGCGGATACTCCTATATGCAGCTCGTGGCTGATTGAAAAGATGCCGCCCGACTCTGCCAACGAGGACGCCTGCACCATGGGGGATGTCGGATGTCAACAACCTTCTGCACCACAAACCCACATGAACCCAAAAAAACGATGAATCCCACGCCAGCAAAGAAAGACGGCAATCTGTGGAATCCGCGTGATCCACCTGATCCGCGGTTCGAATGCGAGGAAACAACACTTTGTTTGACATTCCAGGTTTTCCCTGATACTGAAGGGAATGAGACGCAAGAAGGGCTGCTCAGTCATTGAGGCTGAAAGGCAATGGGAC
>JAOZRQ010000572.1 GCA_029940115.1 Desulfobacterales bacterium | reverse complement strand
CATATCTCACAAGCACAACCAGATATGACATCGGATTTCAGGATTGAACGGATATCCGTCTCGTCCTCCGATCCGTTGTCATATTCATCCTCATAAGCAAATATGACATCGGATTTGAGGATTGAACGGATATCCGTCTCATCCTCCGATCCGTTGTCATATCTCACAAGCACAACCAGATATGACAGCGGATTTCAGGATTGAACGGATATCCGTCTCGTCCTCCGATCCGTTGTCATATTCATCCTCATAAGCAAATATGACATCGGATTTCAGGATTGAACGGATATCCGTTTCATCCTCCGATCCGTTGTCATATCTCACAAGCACAAGTCGTTTCATCCTCCGATTCGTTGCCATATCTCACAAGCACAAGTCGTTTCATCCTCCGATCCGTTGTCATATTCATTCTCATAGGCAAATATGACATCAGATGCCAAGATTGAACGGATAATCTGTGAAATCACTGAAATCCGTGCAAATCTGCGGTTCAGATGCTTACTGACAACCCGTGAGGGTCATTCCGGGATTACCTCCTTTGCAAGCATCTTCTTAAAATCCTCGATGCTCCGGCATCGGACTGCGTGCATCATCAATCTTTTCAGAGCATCACGCCGCCCGACAGCATCATATATTGTATGAGTCACATCTTCCGGTACGATTCCGAATCGTTCCCGGAGCACATCGGTCAGCATTTCAATATGCCCTTTTTTCACACCCTTTTCCATCCCTTCATCATAAATCTGCCTTCCGGCAACGGTATCCATAATGTCGAAATTCAGCATGGCAATCACCTCCTCCCGTGTCATGTCACGGAATCTGTTCAGAATAAACAATCCCATCACGTTCAGCGCATCCGGGACGGAATGCGCCGGATAAACTCTGTTCACCTCCTCCTTCCATCCTCGCCCTTTTGAAATGAGCGATTCTTTTCCCTGTTCTTGGGGAACCGTGAAGGGGGCCAGCACGATCAGCCTCGGATCCGCCGCCCTCAGCTGATCCTCGGTGTAGTCCGTGAGCACCTTCTCGGTGAGGCATCCTGTGAGTCCGCACTCCGACCTTTCCCCGAAAAGCGTGAGAGGAAGGGCCGCGTCCTTCCATGCTTTGTCCGTATAGATGATGGCGGCGCTGACCCTGCCCTGATATTTCTCCGACTCGCATCCCCTCATGACATTTGCCATGAGGCGGTAGCGGAGAAATTTGTCAGCATACCCCTGGAATTCGATGAAGACTCTTCCGTCCCGGGCTTCCAGCAGGGGAAACCCTTCAATATCCGGTTCGATGCGTTTCTCCTTCAGCACCACGGCACGGAAGCGGTATTTCTCAGCCTCGTCAGGTGCGATACCCAGCAGTTTCAGGACTGCCGGGCCGCCGATTTCCATGAGCCGGAGGAAAGGCTCGTCTGTGCCGCGCCTTGCCGGTTTCTTTTTTGACGGCAGATCCGGCGGGGGCAGGCTTCTTCCCTCTTTCTGACAGAATCTGACAGTCTGCTCAACAGTTTCAAGGAGTTTTTTGTAAACTCCGATTTCGCTGTCTCCGTGTATGACGTCGGACATCAGTCCGGGCACTGTTCCGACATAACATTCCTCCTCTTCTGACCATTCGACAATCTTCAGGTATTGGTCGCTGGGTTTCATTACCACACCTCTTTTAATAATTTTTACTCTGGATTCGCCAGAATTAAAGTTAGCCATTTTATCTCTGTAAATCCGCATCCGAAGACAAAAGATATTGAAAATTATGTCTGATCATTGTCAGCAATATCAGGGCATCATTGCCAAACACACCGTATTCTTGCATTATATCCGGTATGCCAAACAAATCTCTGACAGTGATTTCCCTTAGCTCCAGATTTATTGTATCCACAAAATCTCTTCGTTCTTCTCATATCTTCGGATAACTGGCGCACTTTGTCCTTATCCTTCCGCAATTTTTTTATTGTCTTGGAGTGTATGCCGAATTTTTCCCTCGCCCTGATCAGAAGCATCTTATGGATAACTTCGTCAATCACCCTTGTTGTTGACACCAGGTTCACCTTTCCCGATTCTCCGAGTCTGAATATCTCCCTTGCTGTCGGACACATTCCCTGCAAATGATAAATAATTGCATTTGCATCCACAAAAACCCGTTTGTTATGAAGATTTTTATAGTCACAGTTCATAGTATAGCTCCTTGTCTTCAGCAATCCGCTTTACATATTCTCTGTCTGCGGCGGCAAAAATGCCGTAGAATTTGTCTGATTCCGATTCCTGTCTCATCCCGTTTTTCCCGGTGTCAGACTTTCTGTTCGGAACCTCCTGTCCCGCATCTTCTGTGTCGCGGTATTCCTGCTCGAACTGCTTTCGCAGAGCTACGATCAGGGAATCGAGTTCAATTTCATGGCTGCCCTCAATTCCCAGTGATCTGAATGTCTCCTCTTTTCCGACAAGTGTGGCTTTTGCTATCATGTCTCCTCATTCATCCCCGACGACTGGCCGAGGAACTGAAAATCATCTGTGACATCCGTTTGATCTGTCTGAATCTGCGGTTCAGATGCTTATCCGAGCCAAGCTAAAGCCAGCTAATTCAGTGCGCTTTAGCGTACTTTCGCTATCAGCCGGGGAATTGATTCCCCGGCTTTCATTTTATCTCAGGCAGAGGTGCAATTCTGCAGTCGTTCAAGCAGCCAGATATTTATCAGTGTCTCAGGTAAGATACCCCGCGTCCGGGCCTGGACTTCAATTTTCGGCCAGAGTTCCGGGTCAGGCGTCACACGCCTTCTGCGTCTGGCGCTCACTTCAAACTCAGCTTCATGGGTCTGATCCCAGTAATCAGCAAGGCTGTGTGAATCCCAGAAATCGGCAATATCCTCCACTGTATCCGCCTTTGATATGGTCGTGAGTTGTCTGTCATTATTATTTTCGTTCATAATTTCTTCTCTCCTTTTTATCCATATCCCGTGCGCTCAGAATCAGGGCTGTGCGAACAGATGGTTTGTATATGAAAAACACAACCAGGATACCGTCCCGAATCCGTTCAGATGATTTCATTCAGAAAAAAAGGATTGATAATTATGACCTTATCTTCAATAAGCTGATTGTGCTGCATATCTTCCGAATAAAGTATCTGACAGTCATTGAGAAGTGCTGTTGCGATCAGCAGACTGTCCCAGTAGGAAAAACCGTATTTTTCGTTAACATCCAATGCGCCCGCCACATTCAAGGCATCAATTTCCAATATCGGAAAAACGGCTATTGTTTCGAGAATGATCCTTTTCGCTTCTTCTCTGATACAGAACTTCTTTCTTGTCAGAACGTGATAAAGCTCGCCCAGAACCTGTGTGCTGACAACAATGCTATCTAAATTCTCATCAACAATTTGCCTGACTTTGAGATATTTGGCCTCGGGATTTTTGGCATACAGATAAATCCACAGATTTGTATCTATCAGTATTTTACCGGTCATAGATTTCCTCTCGGCTGAACTTGTAGTCCTCCGGCAAAGCAAAAGCATATTTTTCGACAAAGCGGAGAAAACGCTTTTTCCCGGTTCTGACTTTTTCCTTCTCAATGACGATGAGCCTGAACTGCTTACCTTCCTGTTCCTGTTCCAAACTCCGGTCAGGAATAAAAGCTCCGTTTTTATATGTTGCGCCTACGATGAGTTGCATGGCTTCCTCCTGTTTATGTCTTGCTATTATGTGAAATCTTGTATCAACAGATTGCACGACTTCAGGCAGATGAATCCGTGAAGTTCGTATAAATCTGCGGTTCAGAATCCCTTTGGCAGCCTGAACCGCAGATTCAGCAGATTGCACGGATTTTGCAGATCAGGCATATAAATCTGTGCAATCCGTTCAATCCGTGTGAATCTGCGGTTCAGAGTCCATCTGCACGGATTAGTGATAAGCAGGGATTTCGCTCATGGACAGCGAAAAAATCCCTGATAGTCGCTAATCCGTGTAGATGATGCTCGGAGACCGAAAGCATCCGACCTGCGCTCCGTTTAGATCGTCCCCTCGCTACATTCCGTTCTTTCACCTACTTGCCTGCTTACTTGGCTCACTGGCACAAGCCGGAACCCGTAGCCTCTAAACTGATTGACGAGCGAGTTCCGGCAAGGTAATTCCAAAAGCCGCCACGAAGCACCCGGAACGATCCAGACAAAGGGCTCTTGGGGTCGGTGACAGAACTCAATTCCTGCATTTCCTTTTGTTCATTGCTTTAACCGATACCAGCTATTTCAACTCGGATATCTTTTGAAGAATATAGATCGCTTCTTCTATTCCTATCTTTTC
>JAOZRQ010000002.1:12876-44192 GCA_029940115.1 Desulfobacterales bacterium | reverse complement strand
ATCTTGGTAATCCCCCAATCCCACGAATCCCGGTTCAGACAGGAGAGGGACAAAAATTCTTTGCCAAAAAGCCGGACAAAAGTTTTCGCCACATCCAACAATCGACACAAAAAATGGCAGGCACCAACATGACGGCAACAAACCTGAACCCTACAGCAACAACCCTTAACCCTTAACCCTTAACCCTTGACACATCCGGCGGATTGGGCTTGACCCTCGTTCCCAGTCCCGGTTTTACCGGCTTCGGAGCATCTCCAGCGCGTGGTCGAGAGTCACTTGGGTCATTTTGACGCCTCCCAGCATCCTGGCGATCTCCTGCACCCGGTCCTTGTCATCCAGCGGTTCAATGGTGGTTCGGGTTCTGCCGTATGCGACCTGTTTGGATATTCGGAAATGATGATCCCCGAATTTTGCGATCTGGGGCAGATGGGTGATGCAGATCACTTGGTGATAGCCGGCAAGGGACGCGAGCTTTCTCCCCACCACCTCGGCCGTGCTGCCGCCAATCCCCGCGTCCACCTCGTCGAAAATGACGGTCTCCACCGATTCGGACTGCACCAGTATCGCCTTCAGGGCGAGCACCACCCGTGAGAGCTCCCCTCCGGACGCGATGCTGGTTAGAGACCGCAATGATTCGCCCACATTCGGCGAAATCATGAAAGTGGCCCGGTCCATGCCCGTCTCATTGACCGCGCCCTGTTCCGTGGTCAAATACGGATCGGTGGCTTCGCTGACCCGGATCGGCTGGAGCAGTATCTCAAACTTTGTCTGGGACATCTTCAGGGTGTCGAGTTCCGCCTCCACCTTCCGGGCCAGAATCTCCGAGGTCTCTCTCCTCTTTTCGGAGAGCGACGATGACATCTGAATGAATTCCTCCTTGAGTCTGAAAAGCCTCTCCTCAAGATCGGCAATGGTCTCGGATATGTTCTCAATCCCCGCGAGCTCCTCTTCCACCGCTTCGAGATGGGAAAGCACCGCCTCAAGGGAGCCGCCGTATTTCCGTTTCAGCCTCTGGAGCGTGTCGAGCCGGTCATTTAGTTGTCCGAGACGTTTCTCATCAATCTGGATGTTGCTCAGATAGGTCCTCAGCCCCTCAACGACATCTTCGATCTGAAAGGTGGTGTCATCCAGTTCCTGGGCCCGGGAACAGAGCTCAGGATCAATCTCACACGCCTTTTCCAGACGCTTCTTCACCTCCACAAGCCGCTCCACGATGGCATTCTGTGCGCTGTAAAGCTCCTCAATCCCGCTGTGAACCGCCTGATACAGCATCTCCCCATTTTTCAGGATCGCCTTCTCCCGCTCCAGGGCCGCATCTTCGCCCGCGACGATCTCCGCTTTTAGAATCTCCTCCCTCTGGAATTCCAGCAGGTCAATCTGCTCGGTCTGACGGGCCTTCACGACCCTGAGTTCGTTCAATTGCCGGATCAGGGGAAGGATCTCATGATAGCGTCTGCCGACCCTTTCCCGCAACGGGAGGATCCCCCCGAACTGGTCAAGGATCATCAGATGATGCTCTTCCTTCAACAGCAACTGATGCGCGTGCTGCCCGGATATGCTGGCGAGATTCTCAGTGATCGAATTCAGCATTTTGACGGTGGAGATGCGTCCGTTGAGGTAAGTCTTGTGGCGGTCGTTGCGGGAGATGATCCGCCGGATCAGGAGTCCATCGGAGATATCAAAACCGTGTGCCTTCAGAATGTCAGCGATCCCGGCTTCGGGGGAGACCTGAAAGCGCGCTTCAAGCACCGCAGTGTCTGATCCGGTGCGAATGACGCCCGCGTCTGCCCGGCTGCCCAAGAGAAGGTTCACCGCGTGAATGATGATGGATTTCCCCGCGCCGGTCTCCCCGCTGAGAATGGTCAGGCCCTCGGGAAAGCAGATATGCAGATCGTCAATGATGGCAAAATTTTTGATGGAAAGTTCTTGTAGCATGATGAGCGGTATTGAGTCTAGGTACCAAGAGTTTCTCAGGATTTCTGTCTCACACAACGGCGCAAAAGACACAAGAAAAGGAGAGAAAAGTGAGTACCAGCAGATCGAAAAGTTCTGCTTGGGAGCGCGGTGGATTCCGGGTCAAAATCGGAAGGTCCTGACACGACTTTCCGATTTTTCCCGGAATGACATGCTCCGCGAAGGTTTTCGATCTGCTGAGTACAGAAAGATTTATGGCCAAGTACTTATTTGCCTTTTTTCCCCTTTCGTGCGTTGAGATCGGCAGCCACTTTGCGCCGGCCCTCCGCAAACATCTCCGCGTAGAACTCGCCGGCCTTTTCCGGATCAAACGAGAGAAAGGTCCCCCCTTCGGCAAAATGCCGGTTGAATACTTTCCCCACGGCATAAGTGGAGGCCGCGCTGACCCCCGACATGCCGACCGCTCCGAACATCTGCCCGGCCACTGGAATCGCCTTTGAGAGTCCCAAGGTCAGTTTTGTGCCAATGGTCACAGGGATGACACCTCCGAGCAACGCGGCGGTCAGATTCTTTGCGAACCCTCTGGAAAAGGGGATGTCATACAATTTTGCCAGTCTTCTGATCAGGTTCAGTTCCACAGTGGTCACACCGACCAGATCCACAAGGGGAATCGGAATCAGTCCGATGCCCATGGTGACATAGACATGTTGCATGATGATTCTCTCTGACGGTTTGCGGATCAACCCGGTGTGCGATTCTTGTTCAGGTAAGCGATTCGCCGTTTTCGGAACTTCGGGAGACTTGTCGGCAGGGGGATGGAAAATCCACCCATCTTCGCTCTCTGACGGAGTCTTCCCCCTCATTCTGAAAATGCCGTAAGATGCGGCTCCCGCGGCAACAGACATATCCGGATCGGGATTTTCAAGGATCCTCGGCAGACGCCAGCTTATTCCATTGGAGCATCTGCGGATGGCTTTCCGGATGCGTTTTTGAATGGTTTTCGATTTTAAGGAGCCGCCATTGAAAAGAAGCAGATCAGGCCCGCGAAACGCTCTGTTCAAAAGTTTTTCCGCATGGGGCCGCTGCTGTTCCAGAAATTGTCTCAAATGCCGGGTGACAGCAGGGTCTTGTTCATATGGAAGCCCGAATTCCGTGATGCCCCTCCGTTCCACGGAGGGCCCGTCTGCCGTGTCCGTCAAGGGAAAGAAGCCTTCCAGTATGATATGCCTCACTTCTGGATATCTCAGCGTGTGGGCAATCGTTCCCCCGACCACTTGGCTCCCCTCTCCGGTGACGACAACCTTCGCGGATCCGGCCTCATAATTCATGATCACTTCCTTTGCCCGCCGGCATTCATGGCGGAGTGCCTGCCGCATCTCTCTGCCCAAGGTCGTTTTCTCTTCAGGTTTGCCTCCAGATATGAGATATCGGATGAGTCTGGTGAAGATGTTGCGTTGTCGGGATTTCAGGAAACGCTTTTCAATGTGTCTAACCAAGGTTAGATCAATATTGTCGCCGCCGAGGAGCAGATGCTCACTCGTTGCGATTGGCTCAAAAAAGGGGGCATCTCCGGATCCTCTCCGTGCGATGAGGGCAAAGCCCGTGGTGCCGCCGCCCACGTCGCAGACAAGGATCACCTCTCCGGGAGTGATCAGCTTGCGCCAATCGTGTTCGTGGCGGGCAAACCAGTTGCAAAACGTGGCGAGCGGCTCCACCAGCAACGTCACCTTTTTCAGGCCGGCCATTGACGCGGCCTTCCTTGTCAGGTCCCGGGCGTTCTTGTCAAAGGAGGCCGGCACGGTGATGAGCAACGTCTGGTTCTCAAGATGCTGACTCACCTCATTCCCTTGGGCGCGGTTCCATGCCTCCCGAATATGTTCCAAAAACGCGGCCTGGGTCTCAACCGGAGAGAATCGGAGAACTCCGTCCTCCGCGCGTGGAGGGAGAATTTTCGCTTGGGGATCCGCATCAGGATGGCATAGCCAGCTTTTTGCCGAAGATACGAGCCGAGCCGGAACCTTTGCGCCGTGATCTCTGGCAAACGCACCTGTGAAATATTCTTTTTTCGTTTTCCAAGGAACAGATATCGCGTCTTCGGAAATGTCATATTTCCCGGGAATATACAGAAAAGAGGGAAGCACCGGCAGATCGGAAAATTCCCCCGCCGCTACCAGTTGCGGAATCTTGAATATTTTGATCTCTTTCTCTTTGGTCCGAAGATCCACAAAGGAGACCGCCGAATTCGTGGTTCCAAGGTCAATGCCGATAATGTGGGATTTGTCCATTGCCATTTGTTGGTCCAAGGTTCTGGGGTACTCACGCATCACGTCTCACGTTTCTGATTCTGACGGATTTTGTGGTGGTGACTTCAGACAGTCACGATCCTGAAAGTCGGGTCTGAGGGACAGCCTGCCGGAACATGTTCGGGAAACCCCTGCGAACCGCGGATGAGCCCGGCACGCAGGCCATCAGCGTCCATCTGCGGTTCATGATGAATCCGAGGTTTGCAGGTTTTCAGCCCGTATCGAAAAACCACAAAAACCGTTAGAACCAGTCACGTTTCACGTCTCACGTTTCACGCCTCACGTCTCACGCCTCACGCCTCACGCCTCATGTTCATACACCGAAACATGTTTTTCAGAGGTTGAGGTAAACGGCTCTTGGTTCCATTTTCCCCAGCGATGGCGCAGATTCATTCCTGCGAGCCGCGCCATCAGATCCAGTTCGGAATGCCAAGCATAGCGAAACTTTGCCGGGTAAAATCGGATCTCTTTTTCGCTGATGACCACCCGTTGGATATCCAATCTCTGGTTCACTCCGTCATGTGCAGGCACATCAATGGCTATCTCATCCGCCTTCATCTTTGACATTTTTGCAGCATGCTTCATGTCAAACCGTTGAATATCAGGCACAAACGCCTCAATCAGAAAGAGGCCACCTTCTGAAAGATGCCTTGCCACCTGATGGAAACAGCGGACCTGCTCATCTTGAGAGGGAAGCCCGAAGAATGTGTTGAACACGATGAAGATCAGAGAGAATTCGCCTTCCACATCAACATCCGCAAAATTGCCCATGGCCACCGATATGGCGTCTCCCCCGGGTTTGGCCCGGAGTCTGGCCACCATGGAAGGAGACGCGTCAATGCCGTGAACCTCAACCCCCGTTCTTGCCAATGGCAGGGCAATCCGTCCGGTTCCGATGCCCAATTCCAACGCGGGGCCTTCCTGGGCCAGTTCCTTCAGTGTGCCGATCATATCAGGATCATAGGTCCGATACCAATCGTCATAGACATCCGAGAATCTTTCTCCGTAATCTGACACGTTATAAGAAGTCATTTCTGAATCCTGTCTTTCCACACTCTTCAGACGAAATGGGCTCATTCTGGGAAAATTGTTGCAAGAAAATGGAAGTCTTTTCAGTTTGCAGTTCCGCCTTCAGGCGGTCTCGCACCGCCTAAAGGCGGAACTGCAAACTGAAATGTGAACCCAGTCTAAGGATGTGAATAGCAGATATGTTGAATCTGTGCAACAAATTTTTGGGCATTCTTTCAGAAAAGTCGGCATCCTCCATGACATGAAGAATCCTGACGTTCCTTATTAATGATGCTGATTCTGACGGATTATGAGGTTGCATGTGATTTCAGACGGTTGCGATCCTGAAAGTCATGCCTTCTTTGCCAACTGTCTCACATTTGAAGTTTCAGCCCCATGAGCACAGGAAACCTCCCTGAGCGATACCCTTCTTTGTAGCACGAGAAAAAGAGGTCATTCCGGCACCCGGTACAGATTCCCGCTTCCAGAATATGTTCCCGGAGAACGCCGCATCCCATGAGTTGCGCTTTGAATGCGGATGCCAAGTCAATCGCGTACTGCCCCTCTCCCTGTTTCCGGAGAAAAGGCTTCCAGAAAGGATCATCCGCTTGTTCGGGTTCCGTGAACACATAGCAGCAGGCACCGATCATCGGGCCGATCGCGACCCGGAGGGACGAGGGAGACTGATGATAGCGCGTCCCTAGGGATGCGATCACTTTTTCTGTGAAATCGTCGACCACGTTGCGCCATCCCAAGTGAACAAGCCCCGCAAACGACGCGGATGCATCCGTGATCAGCCCGGGGATGCAGTCCGCGGTGCTGAAGATAAGATACGTTCCCGGCGTGTGTGTAAAGGCCGCGTCCGTTCGGATCAGCACATCTCGCTTCTGCGTCTGCCACTCCGCGTCCTCCATGAAGACAATCCGTTCCCCATGACAGGGGTTCAGAATGCGAATCGGCTGATGGTCTATCCCCATGGTGCGGAAGAGTGTTTCCCGGTTTGCCGAAGCCTGATCGTCTTCGGTGAGCCAAGCGGTATTGAATGAATGATATGGCTCGGTGCTCCGTCCGCCTGTCCGTGCAAAAAATCCGTGCCAAACAGGGAAATCGGGCAGAGAGAGGCAAGTCAGCCCCTTGTGACGCCGGGTCATGCAGTTGGCGATTCGCTCAGACATCTCAACTCCTCACGATCATCAAAGGGGAATCTCTCATCGCCGATGATCTGATACGGTTCGTGGCCCTTGCCGGCCACGAGGATGATATCACCTGAACGGCTCATGTCAAAGGCCCAGCGGATGGCCTTCCGACGATCCGGCTCCACCATCACGCGCGGCTTGGGCATCCCGGCCAGAATATCCTCGATAATCTTGCCGGGATCTTCCCGCCGCGGGTTATCCGACGTGATTAGAGAGAGGTCAGAGAGGCGGGCCACCGTTTCTCCCATGAGCGGGCGTTTGCCCCTGTCCCGATCCCCCCCGCAGCCGAACACGGTGACAATCCGACCCGTTCCGATCCCTCGCAGCGTCCGAAGGACTTTTTCCAGGGAATCGGGCGTGTGGGCATAATCCACAATCCCCACCCGCCCGCCAGGCAAGGGAACCGGCTCAATTCGTCCGGCCGCGCCAGTCAGGGAAGGGGAGGCGACTTCCAATGCCTCCAGATCAATGCCCATGGAGAGACACACGCCGAGTGCGGCGAGCATGTTGTAAACATTGAAATCCCCCAACAGGGATGTCCTGATCGCCGCCCTTCTCCCCTGATAAGCGATACGGAATGCAGTTCCCGTGGGGGCGTACTGCATATCCTCGGCCCGCAGTTCCGCCCCGGGATGACACCCGTAGCCGATCACCGGGCAGGGGGAGAGGGAGCGGATATCCCTTCCTGTCTCATCATCTGTGTTGACCACCGCGGTGGCCTCGGGCTTCAATCGGGTGAAGAGTTTCAGCTTCGAGGCCCTGTAATCTGCCATGGTCTCGTGGAAATCAAGGTGATCCCGTGTCAAATTGGTGAAGACCGCCACATCCGTATCCAAGCCGAACACCCGGTCCAGTTTGAGCCCGTGGGAGGATATCTCCATGGTCAGATGACGGACTCCCATCTCCCTCAATTCGGCCAGCGTTTCAAAGAGTGTCGGAGAGAGGGGGGTGGTATAGATCGTTTCCGCATGTTTCGTCCCTCCGATGTGCAATCCGAGGGTCCCCAAGGCCGCGGATCGCTCCCCGCAGGCGGTGAGCAGGTGATTTGTCAAGTGCGCGGTGGTGGTCTTGCCGTTGGTTCCGGTGATGCCCACGATGCCCATCCCTTCATCCGGCGAGTCGAAAAGATGTTTTGCGGCTTGGGCCATTGCCTGCCGCGCGTCCCGCACCACCAATTGGGGCAAGTTCATATCAGGGATCGGGTCTTCAACCACCAGAGCGGCCACGCGTTCCGGCGCGGCAGATGCGAACAGGCCAGCGCCTTCAGCCCAGTGCCCGTATTCCAGAAACTCATCAATCACACAATAGAGTGCGTCCTTTTGGGATTCTTCAGGTTGGCATTCTTCAGGCCGGCATACGATCGCGGCGATGGGAATGTCCTCAAAACAGCGCACATCATCTGGAGCCAGCAGGGAGACAAATTCGGATAACTTTTTCATTGTTGGGCCTTTTTGTCCAAGATTCGTTTGCAAAACACCATCTCGTTCCCACGCCCCGCGTGGGAACGCATCCGGGAAACGGATTGAGTCCCGTCCCCGCGCCCGTACTCGTCCCCGTGCTCATGAACATGCCTGTAAACGCGGACGTGTCAGATCACGGGCACGCCCACGTCTCACGAGCACGTTCACGTTTCACGAGCATGTTCACGAGCACGGACAAATTCCGGCCTCCCCAAAAAGCGTTATAATCAGACATTATGTTAAAGGCTCCTTGTGGTCAAAACAAAATGGAACACACTTCTTAAGTACCCGGCCAAAAGTTTTCCGGGATTTTTCTTGGGAGGACAACTCTCACAAACCGCGGATGAACACGGATGGACGCGGATGAGTCCGCCGTCTGCGTTCATCTGCGGCTCACAATGGGAAGGTTGTCCCTCATATGCAAACACCTGAAAACATATGGCCAGGTACTTATAACTCATCCGTAGTTAATAACAGAATGGAACCCATCAGGAGAGTCTGCTGGGCCCAAGTTCAAGAATCTTTTTCTTGAAACGCATGGTGATCTCGGAAAATTCTTTCCCCATATTCGCGGCGAGTGTCTCGATAAGCAGGCGTTCCTTTTCAAAGCCTGCGTCTGACAGGATGGTGGCCATCTGCTCGGCCTGCTTTCTCGCGTACAGGTTGCCATACTCGGAATGACAGTTCCCCTCATGGCAGGTCAAAACCAGAACGCCGTCCGCACGATTTTTGAACGCGGAGAAGATATGCTCATGGGAGACGCTTCCCGCGCACGGAACCTCCACGATCATCAATCCATGGGGCAGCACATAGCTGCTCATTGCAAGTTCTTGAGCCAATACCGCGGAGCGTTTGCAACAGAACGCGACCAGATACGGGATGAACATCTTCTCTTGCTTTGGAAACTCCCTCGCGATCCGCTCCGAGATATCCTCCCGGGTGAGCCCCTTGATGGTGATGGCACAGGCCGGACAGACCGCCGCGCAGAGGCCGCACCCCTCACACGCTTCCGCGGTCACAGTGGGTCGGGTCTCTGCGATCTGGATGGCCCGATACGGGCAGACGCGGTAACAGGTGAGGCATCTCGCACACCCGGGGCCGATCACCGCTTTATCTTCTGGTTGATCCGCTCGCAATTTCAGAATGGAAATCGCCGCATTTCCCTCGTCCATGGCTTGATCATCGGCAGATTGAACGCTTCTCGACGGCCCTGCCACGAGGATCCCCCGTCTGTTGGTCAACAGACTGAACCGATGGACGTTGTCCGACTGGAGGAATCCGCTCGGATCGGTGTTCAGTTCCAATATCCGGGCCAAGTCCGTCGCATAGTCCGAGGGGGACAGGGTCTCATCCACAATGGTCATATCCGGATTCAGACTGAACCGCTCCCGGGTGATCTCATCCATGAATGTCAGGGTCACGCGGCCGTCATCCGCCTGATGGATATCCGGCAGTTCTCCGGTGAATTTGACGTAAACCGTGCCGGCCGATCTTGTGGTCCGGTATAATGCCTCCAGTCCGTTCCCCCCGACCTTCAGGTTTTTCGTGAGAATGTAAGCTCGGATATCAAAATCCGACCGGAGACGGAGGGAGGATTCCATCATCTCTCTCAGCGTCACAGGATCGCTCTCCGTTGCCAGACCGGTGAGAAATGTGGCATGCCTGACGCTGGAGAATCTCTCCTTGTCAGACAGGCTCTCTTTCAACTGGGACAGGGAGATGACATGTGACGATGATTCAAGCCCGTAAAGCGAAAAATTCGGCCTTCTCACCGCCTCCTCCGCGACAATCATATATGCCGCGGTTCTGGAGAATCTTTCGCCGTTGTTCGACAGGGTGAGCTTGAAATCTCCCGCCGCCCCGCGGCAGGTGACCAATGTGGTCCCTCTGAGGATTTCGGCTTTCTCAGCGGATGGGAGTTTGGCATCCTCCGCTTGTGTCACAAGAACAATCTCCTCTCCCTTGGAGAGAAGATTCTCGGCTATGTTGCGGGCGCAAGGGCCGCTTCCGAGTATCAAGGTTTTGTTTGATTCTGACATGGCTATCTGATCCTTTTAAAATTCTGGGTTCTGGGCTCTGGGCTCCGAGTTGTCGCTCCAAGGCTCCAGAGCCAAGGACCCAGAACCCAGGACCCAGTTTCATTTTCCCTCCTCTCCTGTGTCACAAAACATCTGGGCAATCCGTTTCAGGATTTGGAGAACAGCATACAGATCATTGCCTGGACACAGGTTAAGATAGGAAATTCAGGCCGCAATCCGCCTGTTTGCCAGTTCCAGCATTCTCTCGAAATCCTCAAGGGTTTTGCATTTCACGGCCTGTCTCAGGAGTCCCTTCAACATGTCGGGCCGGGAGACGGACATCACGCCGTCGGCAACATCCACGGGAACAATGCCCAACGACTCCTCAAGCGCTTCCAGAACCATCTCTCGGGCGGTTTCGATTCTCCCTTCCTTCTTTCCTTCTTTCTTTCCTTCCTCCTTCCCTTCCTTCTTTCCTTTTTCCTCGCCTTCTTCCCTTCCCTTTTCATGGGCAAATCTCAGAATGTCAAGCATTTTTATCTCCTCCCACAATTCCTGAAAAGTCGGTCTGTCAATCTGCTTGTTCGCCATGATCAGTGTGGCCGCTATGAGCGGGAGCGGCATTCTTTCCTGTTTGTAAAGTCCGATTTCAAACCGTATCACTTTTTTGACGAACCCGATCCACTGGCAACAATCGCTCATGGATACGGCGGCGTGTATTTCAATCGGTTCCTTCGCAATCCGTAGTTTGAAGCCGACCGGACCACACGGAAACCGACTTCGCTGAACTTGGCACCGGGCCTGTCCGCGTCGCGGTTGGCTGAACGGCAGTAGCGTGAGGCGACGCCCCAACTGCCTCCCCGGTAAACCTGATCTGTGCCCACATATCCGCCCACCGGATTGGTCATATGTTTGAGGGGATAGTCGGCAAAGCGGTCCAGGCACCACTCCGCGACATTGCCGTGCATATCATGCAGTCCCCAGGGATTCGGCGGGAAGCTTCCGACCCTCATCGGCTTTCCGGGGTTTATCCTCCTGCATTCGCCATGGATGAACCCGACCCCGTAGTTTGCTTTGTCACAGTCCCCCTCATCCCCCCAGTGGAACCGGGTCGTGGTTCCTGCCCGGCATGCGTACTCCCATTCCGCCTCGGTGGGAAGGGTGTATCTGTATTCGCCCTCCATATGATTCAGCCTCCAGACGAACCGATGAACATTATTCCAAGAGATTTGCTCCACCGGGCAGGCCTCATCGCAATCCCTGAAATGGGATGGCTTGCTTTTCATCACCATCTCCCACTGTCTCTGCGTCACCTCGGTGGTTTGCATGTAAAATCCTTGGGACAATGTCACCTCATGTTGCGCCTCCCGGTCATACCTGCCAAGCTCATCTGGGGGACTCCCCATCATAAACGTCCCCCGCGGGATATAGGCAAATGTCATCCCAAGGGAATTGGTCAATGTTTTCGGGATCTCAGGTTCTTGAACAGGCATTGCAACAACCGGCTTCGCTCGTTGCGCCGTCTTGGCCCCATCATTCTGCGAATAGAGAAGGAAAAGCAGAACAATCCACAAAACCGCTGCCAGCAACACATACACTTTTTTCTTGGTTTCCATTGTGATCACTTTCCAAGCTGTAAGCTACAGATCGAAGGTGCAAGTTCCCGATTTTCAACTTGCACCTTACAATTTTCAATTTTCGGCATCCTTCATTTATGGGTTTACCCTTTTTTAAGCTGACATGTTTGTAGTTCCGCCTCTCGGCGGTGCGACACCGCCGAGAGGCGGAACTGCAAACTTTTTCAACGGCTTTTCATGGAAAATGAAGGAGGCCCCATTTTCAATCACATCTTATCCGGCCGCAATCTCAGCAATGCGGTCGGATTGGTTTCTTTGATGTATTTGCGAATCCCTTCCATGACAGCCTCACTCAATCGCTCCTGATAGGTCGGATCGGTCAGGCGTCCGCATTCCCTTTTGTTGCTGATAAAGGAGGTCTCTATCAGTATGGAAGGCATTTGCGCGCCGATGAGCACATAAAACGGTGCCTGTTTCACGCCCTTGTTCTTGATCCGCTTGTACTTCTTTTTCAGACGGCCGCATATCGAACGCTGGACATGGGCCGCCAGCCGGCTCGATTCATTGATCTTGGTGTTATGCATCAGATCATTCAGTATCTTCTCCAGATCGCTGATATTCTTCCTTGTGGTGGCGTTTTCCCGCGCGGCGACCCGGACCGCGTCATCATCGGTGGCGAGATTCAGAAAATAGGTTTCAATGCCGTACGCTCTCCGGTTCTCATGGGCATTGGTATGGATGGATATGAACAGATCCGCGTTCTTCGTGTTTGCAATGGCTGTTCGCTCCTCAAGACTGAGGAACCGGTCACTGTTTCGCGTCATGATGACCTCGCAGCCGAGTTCCCGGCGGATCTTTTTGGCAAGCTGCTTGGCAATCTTCAACACCACATCTTTTTCATAGACATGCTTGTCATATCCGACCGCTCCCGCATCATGTCCCCCATGGCCCGGATCAATGACAATCCGCCGGACCCCCAAGGCCAGCGCCCTGGTCAGCTCGCTGGTCCTGACTTTCGCATTTTTGCCTTCTCTCTCTCTCGCTGGGCGCTTCTTTGCAGGCGTCCTCTTCCTCTCTTTTTTGGCCACGGTCCCGCCATTCAGTCTGCTGGCATCGCCTCCCCATACATCAATGACCGTTCTGAAGGGGTTTCTGATGGAAAATATCTTGTAGGTCTTAAATGACTTGATGTCAACCACCACGCGGACCGAACCGGACGGTTGGAGGCCGGCTCGGACATCAGAGAGGAGATCATCATTGATCGGGATGACCTTCTTTATGTCCCTTCTCATCCTGCTGTTGTCAAAATCAACATACAGCCGGTGGGGCTTGTCTGAAGTAGCCGGCTCTTTCAGCAGCTTGTGGACATAGGGGGTCTCCTTGTCCGCATCAATGACCACGCGGGTATAGCTTGGATTGGACCAGAATCTCATTCCGGTGATGGTGGCGGTGTTCACATTCGCCGGTTGCACAAAGGCTTTCGGCTTGGTCCGGGACTTAGGGGATTTTGTCTCCAGCTTCCCCTCCCTCTTGGATGCCTTGTATTCGGCCTTCGATTCTGCAAATCGCGTCTCCCTCACCTTTCTTTTCAGAAGATGTATTTTCAATTTGCCTTTCGGCTTTCCCGACTTGTCAGCTCCTTTTCCAGACAACGCGCGGATGCCTTCTTGCGCCTTGGGTATGTAATCGCTTTTCGGGAAGCGTTTCAGGACCCGGTAAAAATGGTCCAAGGCCGCGGTTTTGTCTGTTCCCTTGTATGAGCGGTTGTACAGTTCAAGGTAAAGCTTGCCGGCCATGTATAGGCTTGCGGCAGCATAAGGCCCTGAGGGCTCCACCCGGTAGCCGTCCCGGAACTTTTCAATGCATGGGAACCAATTTTCCCTGTATTTCAGCTTTTCAGAGGTTTTCAGGATATCTTGGTAACACTCCAACGCCTCATAATATTTTTCTTCCCCGGTGGCTGACAGTGACACAGACACCGAGAAAATCCAGATCAAACAGGTGGCCAAAATCCAATATGTAAGAGAATGTCTGTTCAGCATGTGTAACGTAAACCTCGCGTCCAAGCGTTATTTTTTGCATCTTACATATTTATGGACAATAAGTCAATAGGGAGGGTATATTTCTGGGGACTGGATTTTGGGTTTTTGGGGTCTCGGTTCTGGGAGAGACGGCAGGGAAAATCTCTATACAGGACAAAAAAAGAAACCCGGCTTTTTCTGCCAGGAGAGAAGTCGGCCCATTCGGGAAAAAAGCCTGCCCCGACGTTTTTATCGGCCGGGCTGTGTAAAGGACAAAAAGTCGCGAAGGCGAGAAACCCGGCTTTTTCCCAAACAGGCAGGATCCCCAACTGCGAGAAAAAGCCGGGTTTCTTTCCTCAATCATTTTTTTTGTCCTGTACACAGCCAGTCGTCCCTGCGGGACTGGACCCGGCAATGAATTGCCTCGCTGTTCTCACAAGTCCTCCGGGACAATTCCCCCAACTTGCAAATGCGCCCTACAGATATCCGTTTCATCCTGAAATCCGCTGTCATATCTGCCTGCGTCCGCGGAAAGCGTCATCAGCCCGGGTTCAGGTCCGAAAAGCGTTATACTGCCCCGGCACTGCTTTAAGCTCACAGCTTATAACGCGTCTTCAAGGTCTCCAAAAGATGTCCAGACATATTCTGAGATGCCATCCTGCCGTTTTCCACCACCACCTCCGGCAAGAGAATGACCTCGCTTGTCTCTGTGTCGAACAGACGCATATGAACAAAAGATCGGAAAAAAGATTCATGCACTTCGAGAAAAAGGATGAGCTTTGCGTTCAGCAGTCTCGGGTGCAGTCTCTTTTCGGGAGGCACCAGTGGCAGCAGGCTCAATTCCTCCAGTATGAATCTCAGTTCCCTTCGCTCCAGCAGTCTGACACCCCGCCCCTTGCCGGGCGGATATCGCTTCTGAATTTGCTGGGCAATGGCCGATGAGACAACCCCCTCCTCTCCTTGGGAATAGGCGCTTTTTACCGAGTCATACAGGATTGCCATGGACAAGGGACCGGCAGTCCGATCCCCGGGAGACGATTCCACGGGCATCTCTTTTTTGAGTTTCTCAATCAGACGCTGGGTCTCCTCCCGATTCTCCCGGGCCATTTGTGCGAAGATTTCCCCGTCTTTAAACTGGATGTACATCTGGGCCGAAACCACTCCGGCTCCCAATATGAGGATCAGACATGCGACAAGCCAGATATGACTCCCTTTCAATTGGGTTTCATACCAGTTTTTGATTCGACCTCTCACAGGGCCCGGTTTCCGGGTACCAAGCTCTGCCTGACAGGAACAGAAACGGGACGATCTCAGATGCCGAACGCAGGGAACTGACTGAAATGAGAACCGAGTCTGACCGTCTGATGATATGCAAGGCACACGCGGCCGCCCTGCTCCAATGGCGCGGCCATCAGATTCCGCCCGCAGACCTTCATCCGCTCAGGTTGCCGCCGGATTTGGCAATCCGGCGGGAGCAGGGGGTGACGAACTTCTGCCTTGATGGCTTGGATCATCTCCTTCTCATTTCGCCAGCGCGCCTTCATCTCCCGGAGCTCCTCGTTCCGGAGAGAAGATTCGATTTCCGACCAATTCTCATCCAGAAATTCGGATACGGAAGCCAGAAAGCGTTCTGTGGCCTCTGTGACATATCCCCACATTTCTCGCGTCACGGCAACCAGCCTTCTCCACAACTCGGCGAAACTTTCCGACAACGCATCAATCATTTTGGCCACACAGTAGCCCACCGTCACACCAGTAAGAGCTGAGATTGCAGCATCGATCAGAATGTCCAACATAATGTTCACCTCCCTTTCATTTTCACGTCGTTTTCAAAAAAGATGTAAATCCAGCTCAAAAAACCATGCAGGAGAATTCACTTAAATGTTTCTGCCGGATAACAGTTCAATTTGACGCATGAACAAAGTTTTCCGCTGTAAAGGCTTCCGAGACCTCAGAAGCCTTTAGCTAAAAATTCATGCTCAAAAAAAGTCTGGGGTTAGTCGGCGTGTGGCAATGAGCCGATATTCTCCATAAATTCCCCATACCATTTCCAATGCAGATCCGACTGGCTTTTCGCCATACGAGCCTTGACTCTGGCGGGTTCAAGCATTGAACTTGCTCCGAGACACTTGATTTCGCAGATTTTCGCATGGGCAAGACCAAGTTCCACATTATACCTGGCATCCCAATCATAGGGGCTATTGGCCAGCCAATCCGATGCTCTTGAAAGATAATCCCGTATCCTTCTCGCCTCTTCCAGACACCGAGTTTCTTGGGTGAAACCGGGGGTTGGAACCAGCAATCCGATGATCACTCCGACAATGATCACCATTCTCATGTTCAATTTTCTCATCGTTACCTCCTTTGGTTTTAATCCCACTTATCATTGTATGCCGATTGATCAGAGTGTTTGGCAAAGGAAATTTCTTTCACCCAAAGAAAGAGGCTTTTTGATAGGTGGTGGAGAAGGCCTTTGAAGCGGTCAAGGAGCGGATCGTTAAGGGTGCGAAAATTCGGCACGCTCAAAGGTCTGTGAAAAGCGGACACCTCTGCAAAGAAGCGTCCGCCCAGTTGATTGTTCCCAGTAGCTTGGCACCCTCGCTTAGTCAACCCTGATCACCTTTCGCACTCCCTGCTCCTTCCCATTTCTGAGATTGCTGATGGTCTTCCAGTCGTCCCATCTGTCAATGGTGATCACAACATTCTGGCCCTCGACAAGATTGAGAGAGTGGTAATACCAGACAAAGTAGCGGTTGCCGGTCTCCAGGCTCTGAACCAGGATTTTGTAATTCAGACCATTGCTGCTGTCCTCTCCGAAGCCCTTGAGGAACTTCATGGTCACGGTTCTGTCTCCGGCATTTGCAGGATATGCGGCAAGCAGAAACGACAGAACGAGAGCACATGCCAGAACACCTCGAAGCGGATTTTGGATAAGTTTGCTCATCATAAATATCCCTCCTTCTTGATGGTTTACAATTAGGCCGTCTAAATCAGCCAATTTTGCTTGGCCAATTTTTGGGCCCGCTACTGTCCGCGCCAAATCCTGTCAGGACAAGTGATTGGGACGACATGGTCGGGCCCGAAGGTCGGGCAAAAAACATGGCTGAAAACCAGCGTTTTAGACGGCCTAGTTTACAATTGATCAAAGTATTTCCGTCAAAGCGATAAGTTATTTTCTCCGGGCATCACCTCCTTTCTTGCAGAATAAGCCATGAGAAATTCAGAGCTTTCCTCTTTCAGACACTATGACAGACCATGCAATGATTCACGAGCATAGTCTGTGTTTTCCCAGCCTTCTCTTCCGTGACAGCTACAGTCATGCCTGATGGCTTCCTGGAAGATCGTGTTGAAGGCAATGATGTCCGGCCCTTTGGATTGTCGTCTGTCCGTCAATTGCGCTAGGGGCATCCCGGGTTTCCAGACGTGATCCTCTGAAGTTTTCATTTTATCACCTCCTAAATTTTTCGACCTGTGCGGTTAGAGGTCAGCGGCGGGCGGCCTGCGGCGGGCGATCGCTTGCCGCTGACCGCTTGCCTGATCGCACAGAGGGAAAACTGGGACAGAATGCCAATTGTCTTATGATTGCATGAGATCGACGAAGCGAAACCCGTCATCAGTTTCGACACAGAGTTTCTGCCTCACCAAATCCCGCCAGCAGTGCATCCCGCCATCAATCCTTGAAAATGAGGTATGCCAACACGCCTGCTGCGGCCAGTCCGCCAATTGCCCAGCCAACGGGATGAACAGCCATGGAGGCACCCATCACCGCCAGCAAACCGCTGCTGTCCCCTGATGACCCCATTTGTGACAAATCAGGCAAGTGATGAGGGGGATGTGCATGTGCATGCAGATGAGGAACATGGTCCCTGCGTATCAATTCCCTTGACATTTCCTTCGACATTTCTCTTACTGGCATTTTCAAATCCTCCAAGCAATTTGGTTTGAGAGATTGAACTTGCTCCTGCTCTCAATGAACACGAGCAAGATCAAGAGTGAGAGCATAAGCCTTACACTTAGAAGGTGTTTGAAACCCACCTTGCCTGTCCCCGAAGCTGGGCATGGCAAAAGGACACGGGCAGAATTTTCAAACACCTTCCTATGGCTACCTTCTTTTCAATGTCACCCTATTAGATGACTTTTCGGTAATTTTATAGCCGTTTCGCAAGGTATTCAAAGCACCAACCCCACCAGCAGCAACTGCCACCGCTATCGCTGTGGTCAATGCTGGTATCCCAAGAATGGTGGCAGCAGCTCCTCCGCTTGCAGCGGCTACCCCTGCTACGCCAGCCGCGGCAAGCCCTCCGGTAGCAGCGCTCGCAAATGTCAGATGCCCAGCGCCTGTTGCCGCCGCTCCTGTTGCCGCCGCTCCTCCTGCTCCTCCTGCCAAATAGACTGTCACTGTGACAGTGATGGCTCCTAAACAAACCGCCCAAGCTACTTTTCCTGTCGCATAAATCCTTACAGTTGACTTTGCCAAATCTCCTTCAACTATAATTACGTCATCTCCCCTTTTTATGGCTTTGCCAAGTTCTTTTGAATCCTTTATTGCCATCCTTCCTCCTCCTCTCTTGCTACATTGTAAGTACATGTCTTGGCACTTAGTGTCTGAACGAAAACCGTAGAATCGCTTGATTTTACTGATTTAGTTTGCGATTTTTCAAAACGAAAATTTCAAAAATTCTACACTTTGCAAACAAGTCTGTTATATCTGTTATGTTTTTGCTAACCCATAACGGTCCAAAGTGCGGTCCGTAGAAAATGCCGAATTTTTCTAAAGCGATACGGACTGGCAGCAAATGGGGAGGGATTTTTAGGAACCGTCTAACTGTCATCACCTCCCATCAGCAAAAAGATAGCAAGTGCTCCTGACAATAAGGCTCCCCCGGCTTTGAGAACCTGACCTCCCACATGAGTTTCTTCCCACCTTTTTTCGCAAGATCGACAGATATACTCATGGGATGTAACGGTCGTTTTTATTTCGACAACTTTTCCTGAGTTACAATATGGACATCGCTCGGACATGACAATCTCCTTATTTTGCGTTTTTTCTGGTTTCATTATTGTATGCTGGTGAATCAGAATTTTTTGCATTTTCGGATGTTGATTTTTTTTCCATCCCTTTCATTATCGAATGCCGATGAATCAGAATTTTTTGCGAACAATGACAAAAAATATTTTCAGATGTTGAAAAAATCGGCAAACCAGCAGAATTTACCCCCTTCTCACTATGGTATGCCGACCAATCAGAACTTTTTGCAAACAATGGCAAAAACATTTTCCATGAACTAAAAGATCGGCAACCACCCTTTACACTGTGGTATGCCGATCAATCAGAACTTTTTGCAAAAATATTTTCCATGCGCTGAAAAATCGGCGACCACCCTCTTCACTATGGTATGCCGATCAATCAGGACTTATTAAGGATTAAACGAAGCTTACTCTTGCATTCCCATGAAGAACGGAAATTCAGTAGATGGAAATCTCCGCTTAGAATTGACAAATCCCAAGGCTTTCCGGCGGATTTGTCAATTCGTCGGGAGCATCCCAAGGACTTTCCAGGGCGCATTCCCATTTTCCCGTTCAAGCTTTCGGCCAGATTTGTGGTGGGCTGACCTTTTTTGGACGATTTGAGACTCAATGGGTCAGGTCAGTGGGTTGCGTGATGTCACCGGGAAAATGGGCAAGATCAAGAAAACGCTTACCGAGAGGGCAACACATGGAATGTGATGAGGGGAAGCCACAACGCCCCATGATTTTTTCTGACTTGGCAGCATGTCTGCTGGTTGGCTTTTTCCACTGAGGAATGTATATGTCTCCTCATGTCTCCTCTTTTGGCAAATTTTGAATGTTGTCTGACATGCCATCATGTCAGAGGATGAAAAAAAACTTGACATTTTTCATCCATTCTTCCATTATGAAAGTGTCTTTGGATTATGCATTTCAGCGATGTTTTTTTTCTTCAGTCTGCCAAAATGCCTGAATAATCGGCATTATAATAATGAAAGGAAAATGTGCCATGGGAAACATGACCCCTGACGATTTGGATAGGTTGATGACCTCTGATGATTGGGACAGATTAAGGTTGAATCTTCGGAGACGATTCGGAGGGCAACTTCAGAGAATACCGGGAGCCCCGGATCCTGACGACCTTCTTCATGAGGCTGTTGTAAAGCTGCTGGATGGCAGAAGACGCTGTCCTACAGATACCAAAAGCCTGTTCATAGGCTCTCTGTTTAACATTGTCAGAGGCACGGTGAGCCATATTGCGGAGAAATCCAAAAGGGAGAAGCTGAAGCAGACCAGCCAAGGGGACTTTGAGCCAGAGTATCCTTCCATGCCTTCTGGAAGGAGCATGGATCCGTCTGATGACCCGGCAAAAACTCCCGAAGATGAAATCATTGACAAGATGGATGCATCCGGTTTGCGTGAGAAAATTCTTAGCTACTTTTCGGATGATCCACAGCTTTTAAAAATAGTGGAATACAGATTGGATCACCCGGAAGCCAAACCGAGAGATATAGCCAAAGCCCTCAGTTTGGATATTAATAAGGACATTTATAACGCATACAGGCGAATGAAAGCCCGGGCGAAGAAGTACAAGAAAGAATTAAGAAGTTGAACAAAGAAGCGATGCTGAAACTTGAAACTGATGGTCAGTTACAGATGGATGTGAACCGTATGTAAATCTGTCGAGTTTTCGATTTACAGTTTACATGGAGGAATCCATGATGTCGCCCAAGACGACAAAACATGCATGCCGTGAGAAGAAACCCGCCACACAACCAACTGACAACAGACAACCATCGATTTGGCCATGATGTCGCCGACGACACATGCACAGATGAAAATCCAAGCATGGCACACAAGCCAATGTTCAATTTTCAATATTCAATATTCAATTTACATGGGAGGATATTATGTCCAAAGCAGACAATGAAATGAACCGGGAGGCTTTTGCATGGATAGAGAATTTTTGTGAAGAAATGGCCTCTGATCCAGATATCATTGACGCCATGCCCATCGAAGATGTCCGTAAGGAATTGCGCGATATGGGGGCAGATGTCGAGGGATTCCATTCAAAACTTGCCAAAACGCTTGCTTCGTCAGCCTTAAAATCGAAGGTGGAGAAAATCATCACATGGATATCGGAGTCATGTGTGTTCCCTCTGGCTGGTGAGCCACTGACCGCCTCCGCCATGTCTGAGCAGGAGCATCCATTTAAGATGGATTATGGTGAATATATCAATATTTCCTGTTACTGGCGGGGGAAAAGTGATGATGTCCCTCCTTTCCTGAAGCTGTCATGGAATGCCAATATCACGTCGAGCAGCAGGTTATGGGCCCGATTCACAAATCCTGACACACAGGAAACCTTTTCCGAACTTTCTCTGGGAACTGAACTGGAAGGCAAAGCCGAATTCGAGTATGATGACTTGGGATTTGACCCTTCAGATGAAAGATGGGGAATATCCATTCTTTTAGAGGCGGTGTAATGCTTCATCACTTCGCATATCCCAACATACTGGCCAGGGAGGACAAATTTGTGGGTTGTGGAAGGTATGCGGCTCTTTTGCCAAGGGAAGTTCCGGAAACCGGATATGAACGTGCCGTCCCCAACAGTCCGAATAAGAGTACCGTGAGGACCATCGCTGAAATGCTCGCTCCGGAATCCTTTGATTCGGAACGGGAAATATATGAGGCAAAGGATGAACATGACGCAAAATACCAAGGAGACTCACTCGATTTGGCATATTTGCTTGTCCTTGTCAGCCGCTCTCGGAAACTCAGATGGCCTGACAGCAAAAAGGATGGTGACATCTGGTGTACGGGAAGCCTTGATATCAGAAAAGACACACCGCAACTGGTCCGGGTAGATGGCAAGGGATTCGATATCAAATTGAGAGCGTTTTTGTCTGAAAAAAACAGAGACAATCTGTTTATCATCCCGACAGCAAACATCAGAATGGAAAAACATGCCTCCCTGCTTGAGGAAAAAGGGGTTCAAGTGTTGAGCCTTCGGCAGTTCCCCTCTCTGAAAAAGCGTAATGTTTTTGAAAAGAAGACGATTTTGAAGGTGTTGGGAAACGAAGTGGAACTGCTGGCAGATGTTCTCTTTGAAAAACCAGCGAGTGAATCGTTTGACAGACGGTATTTTGGAAAGCTGGCTCTCGGATTGCTTCTCACATTCGCTTTGCTGGCAGGTGTTCTTCATTTTGTCCCGCGCCTGCCTCCGTCTGATCCCCCAAAAGTCACCAGTGAGCGGGTAAGGGAAAAACTGACTGCCCTTGCTGAAGGGAGAGAGGCCGATTTTTTTCAACTATGGACAAATAAACGGGAATTTGGCATCGGTGATTTCATCTCCCTGCATTTTCAATCAGACAAAGACTGCTATCTGGTGCTGATCAACATGACCAGCGGAGGGGACCTGATTCAACTGTTTCCCAATACGCATTCTCAGAATCAGAGGGTACGGGCCAAAAAGAAACACACCATCTCCGGAGATCATTCGGACCTTAAATTGAAAGTAACCGGGCCGTCAGGAAAAGAGGAGATTTTGGCCCTGATATCTGAATCCCCATTTGAGATAATTCCCATTGAGTGGAGTCTGCTTGAAGGAACCAAAGATGACCAAGTGTTGCTGAATGACATATATGAGAATATTCAAAACGCTATGACACGAAATCTGACACAAAAGCGGATAAGCTACTCAGTTGTTGACAAGACGAACTAAGACGACCTTTGGCTGGTTTGGATTGACGGCCCAGCCGGATGTGTCCAGATGGCGAAAATCTTGATCCACCATCCTTAACAACGCAAAAGCCATGAAAAGCAGATATATTCCTCTTCAACTTTTCCGGATATTGCTTCTCTGTGCATTGACACATGCCCTCTTTGTGTCGGATATTTCTTTAAGGACTTGCAGGGGCGCGGAGAAAACAGGTTCACATGCCGCAACCGTCCGACAAGCCAACGAACTGACGGACCAAGGCGCAGAGGCATTCAGAAAAGGCAATTTTGCAGAGTCCGTCCTGCTGTGGGAAAAGGCGGCCAATCTTTATGCATCAGAAGATAAGACGCTTGAACAGATGGATGCCCTCTCCCGGATGGCAGAGGCTTATCAGTCCATGGGACACTATCAGAAAGCCAAGGAGATCATTATCGGTGCGGCTAATCCGTTGATTCAGGAAGTTGATGATCCCAAGTGTCTGGACATGCTCAGATGGTGCTTGGGGCAACATTCCACGTTTCCTGACCAATCAGGGCATCATTGCCTGAATACCGACATGCCTGTTGACGATCGGATGCGACTGGCGATGATCATGGGGATTCTGGGACAGATTTGCCAATTCACTGGTGAAGTTGACAGGGCTGAACATTGTCTGCACACGGGTCTGGAAATGATCAAAAAGACTGAATGCCCGGATCTGACCGCATCCATATTGAACAGCTTCGGCAATCTCTACACAGCAAAGGGAGATCATGACGGGGCGATTCTTGCCTATGAGGAGTGTGCGGAGTTGGCTATGCAGGCTGGCAATCCGACACTGAGGATCAAATCCATGATCAGTGCGGCCAGGGTCTGTTATGAGAAAAAGGAATATCATCGGGTATTGACATTGTCCCATACCGCCCTGAACACGCTTCGAGAGTTGGATGACATCCATGACAAGGCCTATGGATTGATCGCTGTCGGACAGCTTTTGAACCGCGTCCGGCATCTTGGTGGGAATTCGGAACGGTCTGACGTCGAATTGATGCAACTCGCTTATGATGCCTTCAAGAATGCGGAGGGTGTGGCAAAAAGATCGAATGACCGAATTGCCGAGTCTTATGCGCTCGGTGAGTTGGGGAATCTTTATGAAGCGGAAGGGCGTCATGAGGATGCGTTATATTTCACACGCCGGGCGGTCTTTGCGGCGCAGGAGGTCAATGAGACAAAGAGCCTCTATCGCTGGCACTGGCAGACAGGACGCTTGTTGAGGGAGCAGGGAGACATTGACGCCGCGATTGCGGCTTATCTTCGGTCCGCAAAGTGTCTCGAAACCATACGAAACCATCTGTCTGAGGATTGTAGGAACAGGAACATCCGTTTGTCATTTCGGGACGCAGTGGGTCCCATCTATTTTGAATTGGCGGATCTGCTGCTCCGGCGAGGTGCCGATGGTGATCTTCTGGATGCCCGGGATGCAATAGAACAGCTAAAGGCGGTTGAACTTCAGGATTATTTTCAGGATGCGTGTGTGACCGCGATTCAAAAGAAGATCGCCCGCATTGATCAGATCATTTCACAGCATACCGCGGCGGTTTATCCGATTTTGTTTCCGGATCGCACGGAGCTGCTGGTAAACCTGTCTGACGGACTGAGACACGTTACTGTTCCGGTCGGCGAGAAGCGACTTGTCCCTGAGGTGAAAAAGTTTCGGACGCAATTGCAGGAGAAGAACAGTGCTTATCTTCAAGGGGCGCAAACGATTTACAATTGGCTGATCCGCCCCCTTGAAGATGAATTGGATGCTCATCAGATAGACACCCTGATATTCATTCCGGATGGTGAGCTGCGCACCATTCCCATGGGGGCCCTCCACGATGGGGAGAGATTCTTGGTCAGCAAATACGCCATGGCGGTGGTGCCGGGGCTTGACTTGCTTACGGCCCCTCGTTCCTTAAGGCATGAGAAGCGTTTTCGGGTGTTGCTCAATGGCCTGACGATGTCCGTTCAGGGATTTTCCCCTCTGCCGAATGTCTCTGCTGAATTGGATGTGATTCAGAGACTTTTTTGCAGGTGCAACATACGAAAAGACTGTTGTGGCATTCTGAAAGATGATGCGTTTACTTTATCCGCGGTGGCGGATGAATTGAAAAGGAACCTCTATTCCGTGGTGCATATTGCATCTCACGGACAGTTCAAGGGGGATCCTGAAGACACATTTCTGCTGACTTACGATGGCAGGATCACGTTTGACAAGCTTGATGAATTTATGGGGTCGAGCCGATTTCGGGAGGATCCGGTGATGCTTCTCACGTTGAGCGCGTGTGAGACTGCCGCGGGAGATGAGCGTGCGGCCCTTGGTCTGGCAGGTGTTGCGATTAAGGCGGGAGTCCGCAGTGCCTTGGCGACGTTGTGGCCTGTTTATGACGAGTCAACTTATAGGCTGATGGCGGATTTCTATCAGGCGTTTCTGGATGCTTCTGTATCCAAGGCAAAGGCATTGCAGACGGCTCAGACAAACCTGATGAAGACCAAAAAGCATCCGGCGCATTGGGCACCGTTCCTGCTGATCGGGGACTGGATGTAATGCCATTTGCCTGTTGTTTGTTGCCTGTTGGCCGTTGCAATCTGATGGCAGTTTGCAGAAATGAACTTCCATGATTGGTCATTCCGCTGATTGCGATTCTTCATCTGAGGAAGGTTTTTTTCGGTCTTGATGAAATGTGCTGGGAAAGAAATCGTCCGGTGCCATTGCTGATCCGCCGATGCCTGTGTTTACAAGGCTGCTTGTGGTTTCCTTGGTTCGGGTTGAGCAGCTTTCGTGTAAAAGTGAGGCCGCATCTGAAAATGTCGCTGGCAGGAGAGTGATACTGCCACTGATGTCGGTGTCGGGTGCGTCTATGTTGACTGTGCCGTCTATTCCCAGTTCGGATGAGGCATCCACTTTGCTGTTCGGGTCTTTGATGAACTGATCCGCGACAATGGTCATGTTTCCGCCGGTGCCTTCGTGCGCGTTGGCGAGGATTTTGCTGTTGTCCAGGATGATGAATACGGGGTGGTCAATGGTGATGTCGCCGCCGGTGCCGTCGCCGCCTTGGACGCTGGTGGTGATCACTCCTTTTCTCAAGTATATTGAATTTGATGTTTTGACGGCTATGTCTCCGCCTGATGAGTTGTTTGCTGTCGTGGCAATTGTGCCGCCATCCGTCAATTTTACAGTATTGGCTTGTAACTCGATTTTTCCGGCTCTGCCTGTGCCATTTGATCTGGCGTGAATACCGCTATTAGCATTTCCCACCTTGGGTTCGCCAGAAGCTATCAGCTCCTCACTTACCTTGATAATAATAGAATCGCCATTTCCGCTTCCAATCGTCGAACTGCTGATTAGTCCGCCATCCAGCAGCGTTATTTGTCTGGCTTCTATCTTGATATATCCTGTATCACCTCCATTGTCTTCGTTTAAAGAATTGGCAAGAATACCTGAACTATCGGTCCCATCTTTTCTATTTCCCGAGGCTGTCAGAGTATCAGCTACAATGGTGATGGAACCGCCTTTTCCGGAGTTATGAGTATCACTGGCGATTTTTGCCCCGTCTTTTAGGATTAATTGACCGGCTTTTATCTCGATATCTCCGGCGTCACCTCCATTTCCATCCTCTTTTTCTGAGTTACAGTAAATACCGCTGTCATTCTCTATTTCATATTCAGGCCATCCTGAAAGTATCAAAGCATCATCAGCTACGATAATAACTGAACCGCCTTTTCCACCTCCTGATGTTGTGCTTTTAATCTGTGCGCCATTGTTTATTTTAATCTGATGGGCTTCTATTTCAATGCTTCCAGCTTTTCCAGCATAATTTTCTCCGCACAGCGAATCAGTGCTAATAGTACTAAAGCCCTTTTCATCTGAACCGGAAACGCTCAAAGTACCAGCAGTCTTGATAACGATAGTCCCTCCTTCTCCCCCTCCTTCTGTAAAACTGTTAATTTGCGCTCCATCTGTAATCACTATGTTACGAGCCTCTATCTCCAGATTTCCCGCATCGCCCGAGTTGGATCCGGTGTTATTAGAATTCCCAGCAATACCACTTGAAGAAAAATTACCCGGTGCAAACTCATATTTCCCTGAAATTGTAAGCTTGTCAGCTACTTTGATAACGATAGAACCGCCGTCTCCGCTTCCATCTGTCATACTGGAAATCAAAGCGCCACCGTTAATCGTTAATTGATTGGCTTCTATTTCAATACTTCCAGCTTTATATTCACTGGTATCTGCGGCCTGCAAATTACTAAAGATACCGCTACCAGCCCCAGAAAGTATCAAACCATCTGTTACCCTGATAATAACGGAACCTCCTCCCCCGGAACCGAATTGAATGTTGGCAATCTTCGCTCCATCGTTCAATTCCATTTCGTGAGCTTCTATCTCGATATCCCCTGCCTTGCCGGCATTATCTCCCGTATTAAGAGAAAAAGCAAAAATACCGGTAAGAATTTTCCCAAATTCTACACCTATTCCTGAGATTAAAAGTTTATCATTCGCCTTAATAAATATTCGACCGCTATTTCCAGAACCGGATGTGTTGCTACTGATTTTTACTTTTTCTGTCAGCGTTATGTTATCCGTATGTATTTCTATTAATCCGCCGTTTCCAGTTCCCGCTGTACTGTTATTAATTTCTGCTCTATCCGTAACATTTACATGAACAGCTTCTATACCAATATCTCCAGACTTTCCTGTACTATGTGTCTTACTGAAAATGCCGCTGCTGTCCCCTGATTCATCAGTCCCTGAAATTGTCAATCTGTCAGTCTTAATATTTATATTGCCAGCGCCTACGGGGCCCCAGGTACTACTGCTAATTTTTGCTCCGTCCATAAGTGTTGCTTCTTTAGCTTCTAAGTCAATATCACCAGTAGAGTTACCTGTTATTTCGCCATTTGATTCAGCACAAAAAAGACCGCCTTGGCATTCATGAGACTCAGTATAAATACCGCTTTTCCCTGAAATAGTCAGGGTATCATTTACTCTGATAAATATTTTACCTCGATTTGTAGCCCCTTGTGCGTTAGTGTTGCTTGTTGTGATTTCTGCTCCGTCTGTAAGCGTTATTTGATCTGCCTTTATGTCAATGTTTCCAGTATTCTCAACATTGGATTCATAATATAGTGGACTGGTATGAATACCACCCGCTCCAAAACTATCTCTTCCTGAAGTTAGCAAGGTATCATCTACTTCTATAATTATATTGCCACCTTCCTCGCTCTTAATTCTTGCTCCCTCTTTAAGTATTATCTTATTAGCTTCTATTTTAATATCTCCAACTTTTCCCTTGTTCTCATCATCTGATGAACTGGCAACAATACTGCTACCGCCACTCAGTGGGCTTGCTCCGGATGCTGACAGAGTATTATTTACCTTTATAGCAATATCTCCACCTTTACCATAAATCTTTGCTCCGTTTTCCAGAGCCATATTATCTGTTTGAATATCTATTGCTTTGCCGCCATCCGTAGTGCTATGCAATACACTCCTGATTAGCTCAAGCTGTCCGCAACGAATGTAAATGCCGCCTTCTTTCGCTATATTGATCATATTGTCAATTGTAATTTCCCCGCCTTGCGCTTCATCACTAAGTTTAAATCCATATTCATCAGATACGACCTCACCGTATGAGTCAAGACTAACAAGATTAATTTGTCCAGCTAAAAGTTCCGGGTTGCTGGCAATAATTATAGATGGCTGTCCATCCATCCGTATCTCCCCGCCGATCAGAGAAATCGCTTCCCCCTCCTTCACAGACAATTCAGCGTTTTCAAGCCTAATCCCTGAAGGATTCTCCCCCAAAAACCCAAACGCGCTCGGCGAAGCCACAGAAAGCCTTGACTGCTCAGGAAATTTCGCATTGAATTCCCCGTCTTCGCCCAGGCGCAATGTGTCTGCTGTGCTTGCATGAAAAGACCCGTCCACCTCAAGCTTGGTATTCTCGCCGAACATAATCCCCGCAGGATTCAGCAGATACATATTCGCATCCGGAATCTCGGAGCGTAGCACACCGTCAATGGTCGAAGCACTCCCGCCGGTCACACGGCTGACAATGTTGTCCACCGTATCAGGTCCCGTGAAGGTCGCACTCTCCCCCTGATGAATGTTGAACTGACCGAAACTGTGAAACAGATTCCCGCCATGCTGCTGTCCCAGTTCTTCACCAATCTTGTAATTCGGACCTTCAAGAACCTCTGCAGGTCCGAGTGTGCCGTCCGTGTCGATCTGTGCGTAAGCAAAAGATATGCCAGAAACACAAATCAGCATCATAAAGCCAATTATTTTAAAATATTTCAAAATCATAGGGTCATCCTCCTGTTCAGTCCTATTAGCCTTTGGCAAATCATTCAAAATTTCTGAAATGCTGTTGTCATTGAATCAGGAATCAGGGTTGATACAATGGAAAATATTATCGAACATTCCCCAATACTCTAAAGATATTGTCTGATATCTTTCAGTACGCTGAATATATCCATTGGCTCACCAGATTCCGCTGTTCCGGATGCCCCGATATGTCTGTGATGAGGAAATCCCGGGAGATCGGGAAAATGGGGGGCATTATCCCATCGCACAATAAGATTGCCGTCAGTATCTGCACAATGATAGCTGTATGTGATCACACGGATGCTACCATTCGGTAAAAGCTGAACATATTCCGAAAACTCCATCGGATAATTTCCAGAAAGCGTCATTCTGACTCTGATATGGCCGTCGCTCTCTGCGCTCCGTTCCTTTACAATCTGAAAATTCTCCACCAGAAGTTCCGCCAGAAGATGCGTTTTTATCGCTTTGAAATATTCGGAAATGTTCATATCTGCCCTCCGTTCACCAAGGCAAAGCGTTGCCTGAGCCGCCGATGCATCTGGACAACAGATGCCCATTCGACAAAATCCATATTGTCGCCGGCCTCTCCCTCCTGAAAACGCCGGTAAAACACATCCGATGACATGCCGTACTGTTTTTCAAAAACCGACAGATCATTCTCCAACTGACGAATCTGAATTCTGCAATTTTCAGCTTCATACCCGAACAGTTTGTTCAGTGTTTTCGTCACTGTTTCGCCAACCTGTCCCTGCCGGCAAAGTTCAGCCAACTGCTCCAGTCTGCGAGCAGTATTCTCAGCGGTATTTTCTCCTAACATTATTGTTTCCTCCTGTTTGGCTCAAGCCTCAGCCATCCTGAGTTTTACGTCTAAAAGAAGATTTGGTTCTGGATATTCAAGAACGCCATGCACTAACCCAAGTCTTTTTCATAATCCTCAACATCATACTGGCGGGGAATTTTCCGCTCACCAGGAAGATAATGGAAATCCGTTTTGCTCATCTCCGCCATCCTGTGTGCGTTGGCAAAGGAAATCAGAGCCTCTCTGTACAGTTGGAGGGCAAGTTCCTTTTTCAACTCGGTTTCCCATCGTTTTCTGGGAATTTTCACCGAGATCATAATCTCTTCCGGGATCGGTATTGAAAGCATCTTCATAATCTGTCTCCTTATAAATTTATATTTTGATTTACCATCGTTACGATATGCACTTCACACTCGTCAGCAGCAACTGAATCAGAAGAACTCACAACTCACCTGAAAATGAATCCCCGAATCTTGGATATCTTTGTCGGGGACATCCACATCCCGAAATGGGATTCCCCAATAAATCTGCACATGAATCTCAGACGACGGATCCCATCTGACGCCTACGCCGGCACTGGAAATCGTCTTGGGATCAGGTGTCTCAGTGTCAATGTTCTCAGCCCATCCCCAATCCGCAAACGGTGCTATCTGTACCATCCCATCGTCTGGGCGTTTGCTTAGTTTCGGGAGCGGCATCCGGAATATCGGTATTCGCAATTCCAGGGAGGAGACCACGCCGTTGTCCCTCACCAACTGATTCTCCCGATACCCGCGCACACTGGCAGCGCCTCCCACAGAAAATTTCTCCAAAGGCAGCAGAGGATCAGCGGACAACTGCAAATCTGTCCGGAAGATCACCTGACTCCCCTGGATCATTTCCAGATGCCTTGCCCATTGAAACTGGAGCAGCCAAGCAAAAAACACCCCATCCGGGCCTGACGCATTCCGGGTGGCCCCCATCGCGTCAATTCCCTTGCTGAAAACAGAACGAACCGCAAAAACTTGGCTCGGTGAACGAGATGCCCAATCCTGAGAAAATCGGATTGCGGCAATGTCACTCTCCCCCTCTTGGACTCCCGGAGAGAAAGAATAGGGCCGACCAAGCATGGATGTTTCACTGTGACGCCTTTCACCAATAAGGGATAGGGAAAACTCCCGTGCCGGAGTTTTGTAAAAAGGACGACTCAAGGTAATCTCGTAGGTTTCAGATTCACTCTTTATGTCAATGTCATCAAACGGTTTTTCAACAACCGACGAATCGCTTTTGTCGTATCGAAGTTTCAGGGTGGTTTCATGTGCAGTCAGGGGAATGGCATAGTGTGCGGAAACATCATCCATACCGTCAGTAAGCCCGTATCGGATCCCCAATGTGTCTCCCCATCCGGTCAGATTGCGATGAGCCACAGCAAATTCTCCCCGCAGGGATCCCACACTCGGGGAACGATGGTTGTCAAATCGGAATCCCAATTGATAGGGGTGATTTTCCTTCACTTGGACCTTCAACACACTTTCACCCAACCGAACACCCGGACCGAGTGTGGCGTCCAGCTTTTGAATAAGCGGGTCCTCGTGCAGAAGCTGAACCCTTTCTTCCAACTCTCTGACATTCAGCGGGGGACCCGTGCCAAGCAAAAGCCGGCTTCGGATGTATTGTGACCGGAGTCCTTTATTATGGGTCACTTCAATGTCTGATAATTTCCCCTCTATAATAAGGAATACGATTACGCCATCTTTTACTTCCTGATTTGGAATGACGGCACCTGAGTTGACATACCCGCTGTCCACATAATGAAGGGTCAGTTTATGGCGAAGCTCCTCCAGTTCTTCAAAAGTGACCTCTCTCTCTTTCCATTCTTCTGTAATGCTTGCCAGCTCTTCATCAGAAAACACCGTGTTTCCCACAAAATTGAATTCACGGACAAACACGCGAAATATGGA
>JAOZRQ010000002.1:0-12776 GCA_029940115.1 Desulfobacterales bacterium | reverse complement strand
AATCTGGCAACTGTTGCCTTTCACGGGTATCTCGTTCCATCCCCTCGACAGATCCTCTTGGAAATGGTTGCCCTAAGGCAACAGAGACGAAAAAGCAGACCAACAGAGCGGTTCCAACAGCGGCAGGAGATTTTTTTAAACAAATGCACATTGACAACCTCAGTCATTTTCCACTGTAAACTTACATTCGCCTGAATGCCATCCGGCGGGTACAATATCATTACGTTGCAGTTCATGAATCAGTTTGTCAAACGGTTCCTCACTGACATACATATAAATCAGATTCTCACCGTATGGGGGCATGGCCTTGAACTCAAATTTTTCAATACGAGGATCCGGGATGGAATAAGTCTTTCCGGCTTTAAAAATAAAATTAAGCTTGCGAAATTCATTAGGTACCAAAGGAATCCTTTTTCCACCTGGCTTAATGTTAAAAATTTGGGCATGGCAGTCTCGGTTTCCCCTGATATGAATCTCTATGTTTTCGCCCACCCTATATTTTTCTTTGGATGGCCACACATTTACATTTAAGGCCCCTGATTTGAGATTCAGTTCATATGCCACTTCTGCCTTGATCCAGACATGATAACGATTGCTGTCGTCAACACCATGGTCCCTCTGTTCAAGTATTCTGACATCTTTTATTTCAAAATGGCCTCCCTCGCTGCTTGGTTCAACATTCTCCCTTACCTCTTCGACGACTTTTTTCTTCGCATTTTCAATCGCCTCTCGTCTTGCTTCCAGCCGAGTTCTGTCCTTTGACAAATTCGCATAACCATCTGCTGTCTGAGTGCGGGAACGGACGAGCTTCATTCCTCTTTTTTCCTGATGAGTCGTCTTGATCAGGGTCCTCTCGTACTGTTGAGCCTTGCCCAGATGGTCAGAGCGGTGCTCACAGCCTGCTACCTGAAACAAGATAGACATTACAATCGCTAGGTACATCAGCTTATCAAAAAATGCAGGCATAAAATCTCCTCCAATATTTTACACTTACAGGGGTTAAGTTTAGGCCGTCTAAAAACGCCAGTTTCCAGCCATGTTTTTTGCCCGACTTTCGGACCCGGCCATGTCGTCCCAAGCACTTGTCCTGACGGAATTTGGGGCGGACAGGGGCGGGCCAAAAGTTGGCCAAGCAAAATTGGCTGATTTAGACGGCCTAGGTTAAGTTGTTGAGGTCAATATCTCCCGCGTCCGGCTGTGCCTTTTATAAAGCTTGAGCAACTTGATCGTTATCTTTTAATCTTTTATGGAGGATGTGTCAAGGCTGTTGATCATATTTCAATATTTCAGTGCCATAGGATAGGATTTGCCAATCCACAATCTCTTGCGGACTGGTTCATTTCAATGGAAAAATCATGTAAAACCTGTTGCCAAAGAGCCGGCAAACCGCTCTTTTTCAAGCAAATCCAGACACTTTTCCTGAAAAATCCCATTGTGCTGAATCAATGTCAGCGAGAGAGAAAGGGCAAAAATTCCTGACTTGACTTGGACTTTGCCCTTTCACCTTCACACGCCAAACAGAACGCCAACAGACTCACGACCTGACCCGAAACCGAATCTCCCCCCCCTCGGCATGCGCCTCCACCACGCTCTCCTCCGGGATGTGTCCCTTGAGGATTTCCATGGACAGGGGATTCTCGACATGTCTCTGGATGGCCCGCCTGAGGGGGCGTGCGCCGTAGATCCGGTCATACCCCTCCTTCGCGAGCAGGTCCCGTGCGTCCTCGGAAAGCATCAGGACGATCTTCCGATCCCCAAGCCGCTTCCTGAGCCGGCCCATCTGAATCTCCACGATGCCGCCGATCTGGTCGGGGGTGAGATTCTGGAAGATGATCGTCTCATCAATCCGGTTCAGGAATTCCGGCTTGAAACTCGCCCGGAGCGCGTCCGTGACATGCCGCTCCATCTCCTCGCGGGCCGACTCGCCCAGCTCTTGGATCCACTGGCTCCCCACATTGGAGGTCATGATGATGAGGGTGTTCTTGAAGTCGACGGTCCTGCCGTGGCCGTCGGTCATGCGGCCGTCATCGAGTATCTGGAGCAGCACGTTGAAGACATCCGGATGGGCCTTCTCAATCTCATCAAAGAGGACCACCGCATATGGCCTGCGCCGGACCGCCTCGGTCAGATGGCCTCCCTCCTCATACCCGACATACCCCGGGGGCGCGCCGATGAGCCGGGCCACCGAATGCTTTTCCATGTATTCGGACATGTCCACCCGGATCATGGCCTGTTCGCTGTCAAAGATGAATTCGGCCAGAGCCTTTGCCAGCTCGGTCTTGCCCACGCCGGTGGGTCCCATGAAGATGAACGAGCCGATGGGACGGTTCGGGTCCTGCAACCCGGAGCGCGCCCGCCGCACCGCGTGGGAGACCGCGACAATCGCCTCCTTCTGGCCGATCACCCGCATTGCCAGCACGTCCTCCATGCGGATCAGCTTCTCCCGCTCCCCCTCGAGCATCCTGCTCACCGGTATCCCGGTCCAGCGGGAGACGACTTCCGCGATGTCCTCGCTCTCCACCTCCTCCCTGAGCATCTTCCCGGATTTCTGAAGCTCCGCGAGGTTCTGGTTGGCCTCCTCCAGTCCCTTTTTCAACTCCATGGTCTTGCCGTATTTCAGTTCAGCGGCCCTGCCATAGTCTCCCTCCCGTTCCGCCTGCTGTTCCGCTATGCCCACATGCTCCAGTTCCTCCTTGATATTCGCGATGGCCTGGATCATCTCCTTCTCATTTCGCCAGCGCGCCTTCATCTCCCGGAGCTCCTCGTTCCGATTTCCGATCTCCTCCTCCAGCTTGGCGAGACGTTCCGTTGAGGCCGGATCCGTCTCCTTCTTCAGCGCCTCCCGTTCGATCTCCGCCTGGGTGGCCTTCCGCTGGATCTCGTCAATCTCCGTGGGCATGCTGTCAATCTCGATCCGGAGTTTTGACGCGCATTCGTCAATCAGGTCAATCGCCTTG
This sequence comes from Desulfobacterales bacterium, assembly GCA_029940115.1. Classification (GTDB taxonomy): domain Bacteria; phylum Desulfobacterota; class Desulfobacteria; order Desulfobacterales; family 4be13; genus JAOZRQ01. The sequence goes on along the minus strand of JAOZRQ010000002.1, from coordinate 9,819 downwards.
TCCGGCAGAAACCGGTCCGAAATGTAGCGGTCCGAAAGGGTGGCCGCGGCGACAATGGCCGAATCCTTGATCTTCACGCCATGATGAATCTCATATTTCTCCTTCAGCCCCCGGAGGATGGAGATGGTGTCCTCCACGGTCGGCTCCCGGACCATCACCGGCTGGAAGCGCCGTTCCAAGGCCGCATCCTTTTCAATGTATTTCCGGTATTCGTTCAATGTGGTCGCGCCCACACAGCGCAGGGTTCCCCGTGCAAGCGCGGGTTTCAACATGTTCGACGCATCCATGGACCCCTCGCTTGCGCCCGCGCCCACCAGCGTATGCAACTCGTCAATGAAAAGGACCACCTCCCCCTCCGCATGTTCAACCTCCTTCAAAAGCGCCTTCAAGCGGTCTTCAAACTCGCCTCGGTACTTCGCGCCCGCGATGAGCGCGCCCATGTCGAGGGCCATTAGACGCCGGTTTTTCAGGGTTTCTGAGACATCCCCCGCGATAATGCGCTGGGCAAGGCCCTCGATGATCGCGGTCTTGCCCACGCCCGGCTCTCCGATCAGCACCGGGTTGTTCTTGGTCCGTCGGGAGAGCACTTGGACAATGCGCCGGATCTCCTCGTCCCTGCCGATCACTGGGTCCAGCTTCCCGAGCCGGGCCAGATGGGTCAGGTCCCGGCTGTATTTGTCGAGGGCCTGGTATTTCTCTTCGGGATTCGGGTCGGTGATGCGCTGGGACCCGCGGATATCCATCAGCACCTTTAATATCGCCTCTCTGGTGATTCCGTGGCGATTGAGAATCGTTGACGCCTCACCCTTCTCTTCTGAAATGGCGAGGAGGATGTGGTCAATGCTGACATACTCGTCCTTCATTGCCGAAGCTTCTGAGAGGGCCGCGTCAAAGACGCGTTTGGTCCTCGCGGAGAAATACGAGTCGGCCGCGCCGCTCACCTTGGGCAGTCTGTCAATGGCAAGCGTCACTTCCCGGGCCACCTCCTTGGGGGATGCCCCCATCTTGCGAAGCATCGAGTCGGCAATGCCCTCCGGCTCATCCAGCATGGCCCCCAGCAGATGCTCCGGCTCGATCTGCTGGTTGTGGTGCTTGGAGGCCAAGCCTTGGGCGCTCTGAACCAGCTCCTGTGATTTTATGGTGAATTTGTCGAAACGCATGGAAAAATTTCCTTGTTTTGTCTATGGGTTATGGGCTTGCCAATGGAGGGTGTAACCCGACAAGCATCCAGATTCGGCGAGCTTTGATCAGGTGTGGCTCATTCATGCGAAGGGTCTCGACAGTTGCCCGTCCACATGCACTCAGCCCAACAACCCGAAGCCCGTCCCGACTCCAGGCAAAATGCTCCGTCCATGCTTGCATGCGAGGTTTGAAAAGCCCCACACACATGTCGGTGAGCGGGTCTGGATCCTCTCTTTTCGCGCCTTTGAATTCATTGCAACGATAACAGGCCAAGCAGAGGTTTTCGACTTCTGAGCCGCCTCCGGCAGAAAGCGGGACAATATGGTCAATGAGCATCGGAATGCCCACGATCTCAGGGCTTCGGAAGCAACTGCAACGATTGTCTGCCAAGACAGTCAGATGGCGGCGGGTTTCTTCCGGAAGCTTGCGGCGCACACTCATGGTGACACGCTCATTTCCGAGACGACCGCATGTCTCCTCGACTTCCGGCTGCATCTAGCATCAAACATCCAGAACGCAGTACAACTTTTTTGCGGTTATCCGGGTTTCATATGGATATCCGAAGGCATTGTTGACATACAGGGTGTTCTCTTTGAAGACCTGTCTGTTCACGTGACTGTGGCCGTAAATGTGGATCTGGGGGGCCAGTTTGCGGATCTGCTGTTCCAGCAACGCGCTTCCGAGTACCGGATAGAGTTGCCTTTTTTTGGGTGGAATGTAAATCGGCATCAGGTCTATCCGCGGCAAAAAATGGGAGAATGAGATGACATGCTGATTTCTGATGGTCAGCGCGGTCTCATTCATCGAAATGAAATACCGGGTGATCTTGGCTTCATCAAAATTGTCCGGCCATTTGCAAAATGAATAATCGGCCCATCTTCTCAATATGTCCGCCGAGGGGTGCCCGAATGAATAATCGTACCATCCGAACAGGGGCACCACGGACAATGGTCCAAAATGGGACGGCTTCATGCGGATCCCCTGATCCCGGGCGATTTTTTTCAGATGACAAAATTTTCTCAGGGAACTCTTCTCCTTCCCCCGCCGCACCCACAGGTCGTGATTGCCATTGACATACAGGACCTCTGAAAACCGCTTTTTAAGCTCCTGAAAGGCCTCTTCAAGCAACTGGGGACTGTCTGACACATCCCCGGCCAGAATCAGCATGTCCGCTTTATAATCGGTCTGGGAAAGGTTGTGAAGCCATTGTTTGTTTTCTTTGAAATCGATGTGAATGTCTGAAATCGCAAATACTCTCACTGGTTTTCCAATCCTGAATGCCCTGCATGTGGACGTGAACGTGAACGTGAACTTTGGCATAAACGCTCGTGTTCAGACTCACGGGGATTCATAACAGATTGAAGCTGATGGTTCAACATTTAAGTTCACGGGCACGTTCACGGGCAGGTCACTGTTTCTTAGCCAATTTCCGCTGAACACTTTCAATTTTGTCCGCCATGGTCTGATCCCGGTCGGTGCGGGTTCCGAGTTTGATGGTGGTCGATATCCGGGGCGCGCCCATTTCATGGATGACTTCATGGCAACGTCTGACCGCCTCAAAAACGGTGTCCCAGTCTCCCTCGATATTGGTTCCGTAAGCGTGGAGCTGAATGTTCAACCCCGCGTCCGCAAGGACCCGCTCACAGGCCGCCACATACTCGGACACAGAGACCCCCACACCTTCTCCATACCCGTAGCCTGCCGACACAGGCAGGATTCCCACCATTTTTGATCGGAATTCACTCCGCTTTTTTTACAACGAATTGATCGTATTTCCCAGGATTTCATAAAATGTCAGAATTTGACTTGGCCATCCCCCGGGACGCCGCGAGTGCGTGAGGGCGACAGTAAGGAATGGAGGGTGTGTTTGATATAAAATGGTTAACATTTCAGAGAAAGATGGTAACATAAAAACAAATTGAATTCAACAAAAAAAGTAAGTATCCGTTCAAAAGTTTTTGCATCAGAGATCTCCGGTCTTTGAAAAATGTTGAAGGTTTTATATACAAAAACTTATGGTTAGGCACTTATCAGCAGTTCTATTGGATTCGACAATTGAAAAACTGGCGGGAGATTGCAGATATGGAAATCACCGCAAACGAGTTGTTTGAGAATGCACAAAGTCAACAGAACAATTCCGATCATCTGAAAACATGATTTAATGAAGCGAGCCGCTTTGGAGGTATGGCCGAATGCGACTTCATGAAGTCATGTGCTGGCATTGAGGCGGTCAGGAGAATGGCTGACCTGAGACGGCAACGCTTCCTGTTTCATAAAAGCATTTCAATCCTTTATGCCTGCATCGGGGTTCGCTGGGCATCGGCTCTGTTCCCGAATTCAGGGGCCTGCATCCTTCACTCGTCATCCTTCACCCGTCATCCTTCACCCGTCATCCTCACCCTTCACCCGTCATCCTTCACCCTTCATCCTTCATTTCAACAGATTCCCAGCAATGATGAACACCAGTCCCGCGAGGGTGGACATCCGGATATCCTCGCACACAAGGAAATGGATGAAAATCAGGGAAAGGAAGGGGGAGAAGAAGATCAGGGTCCCGACCTTGGCTGTTGAGGAGGAGAGCCTGAGTGCATTGAGCCAGAGCACAAAGGTGATTCCCATTTCAAACATGCCCACATAGATGGCCCCGAGCAACCCCGGGAGAGAGAAAGGCGGGAAATCTGAGCAGATGAGGGTGGTTGTCAAGATAAAGGGAAAGCCGAACAGAAAGTTGAGGAACAGGCTGGCCACCGGATCATGGGTGTCCTTGGTGTTGTAAATCCAGTAGAGGGCCCATATGATGGTGCTGCCCAGAGCGAGCAGGACTCCCGGAATGTTGCTGAAGTGGAGGGAAAAAGGATCCCCTTGGGTGGAGATGATCACCACGCCGAAATAGCTGATGAAGATGGCGATCAGGTCCCTAAGGCCAATCTTCTGTTTGAGCAGGGGAATGGAGAGGAGGGTCAGCGTGATGGCCCAAGTGTAATTGAGGGGCTGGGCCTCCTGGGCCGGGAGCAGGTCATAGGCTTTGAACAGGATCATATAATAAAGGAAGGGGTTGAGTATCCCCATGACCGCGGAGAAGAGCAGATCGGTTCTGCTGTATGTTCTTAGAAGGTGCAGATTTTTTCTGGCCGCGAGGATGCCAAAGAGAGTGATGATGGAGACCACATCCGCGCAGAGAAGCAATTGAAGCGGATCCAGATGGCGCAGGGATATTTTGAAGGCTGAGGCCACAGTGGACCAGATGAATACTGTGGCGCATCCGTAAATGTAAGCCTTTTTTTGTTTGTCCATGTGTGATTACCTATCTCTGGTTCTCTGGAGGCCAAAGTTCACTTTGGCAGTCACATGGGAGACTTCCAAAATGGCAGTCGCTGGTTCTCTGGAGGCCAAAGTTCACTTTGGCAGTCACATGGGGAGACTCCCAAAGTAAACTTTGGACTCCGGAATGATCAGATCAAAGACTTCCAAAGTGAACTTTGGACTCCGGAATAAGGATAAAAATGCCAAACAGAAAAAAAATAAAAAATAAGTCTTGACACAATAAAAAATCTCTGCTAAATACCCTTTCCAGAGTGAGGGGCTGTAGCTCAGCTGGGAGAGCGCATGAATGGCATTCATGAGGCCAGGGGTTCGATCCCCCTCAGCTCCACCACTCATCGGGGCAGGAGATGCCCCTTCGGCGTTCTCATGCGACTCGTGAGAACGAGGATGATCCCAGAACTTCAGATTTTCGGACCGGGACGTGAAACGTCCCTGTTACGCTCCCCCGAAAAGCGTGGGAACGACCAGAACCTCAGATTTTCGGGCCGGGACGTGAAACGTCCCTGTCGCGCTCCCACGAAAGGCGTGGGAACGAGATGATTCAGGGGCTGTAGCTCAGCTGGGAGAGCGCATGAATGGCATTCATGAGGCCAGGGGTTCGATCCCCCTCAGCTCCACCACACTCATCAGCAGTTCCAGTGCCGTCTGAAAAATCCAGACAGGGAAATGACAGGTTGAATTTTTCCCACCTTCATTATCTCTTTTTTACACGCGACAGGGCCATTGTTGCCTGTGGCCATGGGTGCATTCCAATCTGGAATCTGTGGGTCTAGCCAGTACAGTGACATGTCCCTCATGCCAAAGTGTGGGAGTGTTGCATTTATCTTTAAGGCTTCTTCCATATTCTCGGCGGATCCCTCACGCGTTTCCATGTGAAGCGTGGGAACGAGATGATCCCAGAACCTCAGATTGGGGCGGGACGTGAAATGTCCCTTCTGCGTTCCCACGTGAAGCGTGGAAACGAGATGAAACTTGATCGGGTGGCGGGTTTCCTTTCCAGAATCTCAGATTTTGGGGGACGTGAGACGTGCCTGCTGTGTTCCCACGCGAAACGTGGGAACGAGATGGCTGGGGGCGTTGAATCCGTTTTCAGCCAATAACCGTTCAACTTCCCTTCCAATCTCTTGGTCAGCAGGGTCGTTGAGAATGCAAAGCGGTGATCTGAGGTTGTGGTAATTGTAAAGATAATACTTTCCACAAATGTCCAGACGGCTGAAAATATGTTTGCCATCCACTTTCCATGGGCTTAACGTGACATGCCGAAATGAGAGACGCGGATTGCTCCGCACAAGTTTGAGGGCAATGTCAATGGCTTCCCCCACCACCAACACCGTCCCTGCCTCCCTGTTTGTCACTCTCCATCCCAAAGACGCATCAGAAAAAAACTCCCCAGCATCTTTTGTCAGGGAAGAGAAAACATCTCGCAATTTGCGAAGGGCCGGCCGTTGTTCAGGGAAAAGCCAGTCGCTTTCGGCCACGCGGTTTTCCTGTAGTTCTGTCTTTGACCCGTTGTCCATATGGTGAAGAGGTGAACCCCCTGAAGCGAGTTGGGAAGGCACTTTGAGCCGTACCACCGTATGAATGGAATGCCGAATGCCATGCTGGTCCAGAATGGATCGGAACTGATTCACATGATCGGGACTTCGGGTATCGGCGATCGCGAGAAAGCGCACCTGCCTCACCTCCATCAGCAGGCATAAATTCAGGGCAAGGCGGAGCACCGTTCGGCCCGTGGTGATTTCATCTTCCACAAACCAGAGCTCCGTAGGCCGGCCATTCGGAAAGGGGAGGGTGTGATCCGGCGCGTGGGAATGACTCTCATTGAAACGAATCCCGCGGGAAGGTCGTCTCGTGGAGCATATCCAATCCGCATGAATTCCTTGGTCCCGAAGCAGCTGATGACACAACCCTGAAGGCACAATGCCAGACTCCGCAAGCCCGATAATGAGAGGAGATGCTGAAACCTCCTTTTCTCTCAGCGACACCTGTACCAAGTGACTCAGGCATCCCTTCCATTTGTTCAGCTCCGAATGGTCTGCGGAACCGAGCTTCCCCAAGCAGGAGAAAGTGATGGCCTGCTGGCGGCGGGGGTTGTTCTCTCTTTCAAGATGATAGATATCTTTTGCCAGATTGATCCCGTTCATATATGTCATCTCTGGGTTGTGGTGCTGGGTTCTGGGTACACGTTTCACGCCTCACGCCTCACAGTTTCACGCCTCACGCCTCACGTTTCACGCCTCACGTTCCACGCCTCAATAAACTGTCGTATAGGTGTAAATTTTGCAGATCCTTCGGCGAGGATCAGACGTGGGATAGGGGGGGTGCGTGTTTGCCGGGATTTTCTCCCCTCGGCCCACGGTCTCGATCTGAATGTCAAGGCTCGGGTTCTCCAGTTCCTCTTTTAAGATGGATTCCCTGATATATTGGGTAATTGTTTTCGCCCGGAGTTCCGAGAGCCGCTGATTGAGAAACTTCCGCCGCTCAGGGTCACGCGGGGGAATATCCGACACATCTTTTGAAAGCTCTGCGACCAGAGGCGATTTCGCATTGAAATTCAACAGATCGGTGTAGCCGACCACTTTGACCTTCAGGATGACGGTTTTGTCAGGATTTGAAACGACATACGCCTCCTTCTCCGCCATGACCTTTTCAAATGCCGTTTCCAATGCCTGTTTTCCCCTGTCTGCCAGATCGTAGCTCCCTCTGTCAAAGGAGACGTCTGATTCAAGGGTTTCCGCAGTGCTGGTCTGAATGCTGCAAGTCACCTTGAGCACCTCCTTGAGATCCTCAAGCACCTTGTCGAGAGAGATGACTTGTTGGTCTGCTTCCAGCTCCGCCGCGCGGTCCAGCACCCCATCAAGCTTGGGAACATAGTCGGTCAAGGGATCATCTGGGTCTTCCCCGACCTTGGCCGCCAGTTCCTTTTTGGCCTTCCTTGCCAGCTCAACCACCGTGTTCAGATAGAATTTCCTGAGAATCTGTTTCGATGTCTCCAAACTTTGTGTGGCAAATTCAAACGCTTGGTCCCTGCGGCGTATTTTCAGATGTTCTTTGGCCGTTGCCAGCGAGGATTTTGCAGTTTCAAACGCCTCACCATCCAACTCCTCCATATCCAGACTTTTCACCACCTGGAAATGTTCCTCGGCCTCCGATATCCGATTCTGAACCACTTCCTTGGTGTGTTTCTGAAAAAACAATGAACATCCAGATATGAACAGAATGATCATGAGAAATGATAACCCGTAAGCGCGTATTGTTATTTTCACCTTCATACCTCCTTTTTTCTGATTATAACGCTTTTCAGGGAGGCCGCCTGCCCGTGAACGTGCACGTGCACTTGAACGTGAATGTTCATTTGTGGGCAAGTTCGAGTTCAAGTATAAGTTCACGTTCAAGTTCAAGTTCACGTTCACGTTCACGTTCAAGGCCTCCCCCAAATCCGTTATAATCAGCCTTTTTTCCCTGCCCGATGCCGGGCACGGCAGGGCACGGGCAGGTCAGCAGTCGAGTCGCAACAAACTGTGCGGGCAGGGACGGGAATAACCTTACTTGCTCATCCGCACAATGGCAGCCTGTTCTTCTGCGAATCCGGTAAGGCCGGCAGGGACGGGAATAACCTTACTTGCTCATCCGCACAGAGAGTTCGTTTTCCATGATTTCCCGAATCTTTCTGATGCGAGCGGTCTTCTGCAATATCAAGGCGTTCCTTCGGGGAAACTGTTCATAAAGAGACTCAATCTGCCTCAGTTTCGCCACGATGTCCTGCATCGCCGGAATCATTTGATTTGTCACATTCTCGCCCTGATCCTCTTCCTGCCTGAGCTTGTCATATACCCCCAAGGATTCGGAAAGCTTCTGCTCCAGCTGTTCCAGTTGTGTCCCGATCATAAGGGGTTCCAGTTCCTTCAACCGGTTCTGAACCCGCCAGATATCCAGTTCATCAGGCTGTGCGCCGGGAATGTTCAGGGCATATGGTGCGATCTTCAGATATTCTTGATACGACGATTCTGCCGCTTTGAATTGTCTCTGATCATAAGCCGCATCTCCCCGGGTTTTGCAGGTCTCCATCATGTCACGAAGCTTTTGCCGCGCATGACGGTTTCTCGGTTCTCTGGTCAAAACGCTTTTATAGGCGGCCAAGGCGTTGTCTCCCGGACCGGTGAAATGCCCCTGTTCAAACCATGCATCCCCTCTTCTCAGCAACTTGACAGTGGACCGGGAAATGCTTCCCAGTTTTCGCAACCGGCTTTGAATGGTCTGCATGTCCGGTTCCATGCCCTGATCCCCGAACTTTTCCAAGACATAGCCCGCGATTGACAAATACCGCTGATAAAACCTTTTTGCCGCCTTGTAATTCTTCCGCTTGTCAGCATTTCTTCCCCAGCTCTGATAAATTTTTGCCATTTCATAAATCTTTTCCCGGGCATGACGATTCTCAGGGTTTATCTTCAGCACCTTCTTATAGATATCATAGGCGTTATTCTCTTTAGGGAAGGTAAACTGCTGCTGATCAAAACAGACGTCCCCCTCTTTCAGCAAGTTGTCAGTCAACAGGCTGTCAGAGGATTGGGCCTCATTTTCCCCCTCTTGCAACAGGCTGTCAGAGGATTGGGCCTCATTTTCCCTCTCTTGCAACGAGCTGTCAGAGGATTGGGCCTCATTTTCCCTCTCTTGCAACGAGCTGTCAGAGGATTGGGCCTCATTTTCCGATTCATATCGGGGCGTCTCCGGCGTTTTTCGGGTGATGGGCTGCAAATTCAGAAGGGTGAATGTCAAGCTCCCCGTTACTGCATCCCCATCATCATCTGTCGTTCTCGCGGTGATGGTCACCCGTGCAGTGGGCCCTGTCATGGTATCTGGGGGGATGTAATAGAATGTTTCAGCGTCTGAGGTGTCCCCCGACAGACTGCCCGGCCCGTCAATATGCCATTCAAATTGCAGGTCCGCTTTGTCTGTCTGAGCCGTTATCTTTATCTCTCTCAGCTCTGATCTCACAGAGATGCTCCGGATGTCGGGCTCCGGAATAAGCTTCACTCGGGTTTGCGCGCACACCTCGTTGAACATGTTCCAGAGAATCAGGATACATAGAATCAGGAACATCGGTATTTTTTTGCACATTTCAGTCACCGTTTCTGGTTTTTGGATTCTCGGCTCTGGGAGAAACCCGGTTTCTGGCACCGTGTCGCGCCACGGAGACCGACCGACCCTGAAACCGAGCTTCTTTGTCATTGATTATAACCAATGTGGATGAAAAGTCAATGACTCAAGTTTCGCACCCAAATTTTTGAGTGAATACAGATGGTCAAGTCAGTT
>JAOZRQ010000105.1:12169-15766 GCA_029940115.1 Desulfobacterales bacterium | reverse complement strand
GCTCCCGCCGGATTGCCAAATCCGGCGGGCGGCCTGGATTTGGCAATCCAAGCCGAGCGAGGTTGGTCCAAACGATGATCAAGGTCGACCATTTCATCTGGACGGATTGGCGATAATTTTACGCGAATTGGCGATACTATGACAAGTCGAGCATCTCCCTGGCCTGTGCCACCGTGGCCACTGGCCGGTCCAATTCCTTGGCGATTCTGACGACCCGTTCCACCAACTGGGCGTTGGATGACGCAGGCTCGCCCTTGCGGTAATAGATGTTGTCCTCAATGCCGACCCGGACATGCCCGCCCATGGTCATGGCGTGAACCGACAGGGGGAGCTGATACCGGCCCACGCCGGCCACCGACCAGCTCTGCCCCGGTTTCAGGCGATCCACCAAGGAGACGAGATTCCGGATCTCGCCGCTCATGCCGCCGGGAATTCCCAAGACAAAGTCAACATGGAATTTTTCCGGGATATGACCTTTTTCGAGAAATCGTTCGGTGGCCTCCATCATGCCGAAATCGAAAATCTCCAGCTCCGGCATGACGCCATTCTCCGTTATCGCGTTCCCAATGGTCAGGATGGTCTTTTCCATGTTCTCATAAATGTCAGGTCCGAAATTCATGGTGCCCATCGAAAGGGTCGCCATGTCAGGTTTCAGTCTCACCGGCGCGCAACGTTCCTCAAGGGGCGTTCCCACCGCGCCACCGGTGGAGTATTGCAGGATGCAGTCGCATCGCTTCCGGATTTTTTGGGTGACGGTTTCAAAGACATCGACGCGCTGGGTCGGCCTGCCTTCCTCATCCCGGACATGGAGATGAATGATGGATGCGCCGGCTCGGACCGCGTCGGATGCCGCATCCGCAATCTCATCCGCCGTGAGCGGCAGGGCCGGATAGACCTCACGGGTCAGCTCCGCGCCCACCACCGGGCAGGAGATGATCAAGGGGGTGCTAGTCATGGCTGATCCTCTGCTTCACTTTGGGGGTGACACATGTGCCGGTCGCCTTGCACACGACCATCGGCTCCGCGAGCAACTCCGCGGCGCTTTCGCCGAACTGGGGCGCGGGGGTGATCACCTTGCGGGCCTCAAATTCCATTTCTCGCGAGGTGTTGCCGACCTTCACGATGCGGCCCACCGCCTCGATGTAATCCCCGGCATGGACCGGTGCCAGAAACTCCACCGAACTGTAGGCCCGGAACAACCCCTCGTCTCCGTCATGGCGGATCAGCAACTCTGTGGCCACATCCCCGAACAGGTTCAGCATTCTGGAACCATCCACGAGATTGCCCGCATAATGGGCGTCGTGCTGGCTCATCCGCAATCTGATTTTCACTTCTTCCATATCAATCGTTTGTGTCATGATTATCCTTTCTTTCCTGTGTATCTGTGTACAGGACAAAAAAATCAGGAACAGGCGAGAAACCCGGCTTTTTTCCAAACGGGCCGACCTTCCAATCGCAAGAAAAAGCCGGGTTTCTTTCCCTCAATCATTTTTTTGTCCTGTACTCAGCCTGTGTATATAACACCTTTTGAGATCCCTGCCCGGAAAGAGCTTCATTCTGCTTCATCTGTCTACAGGACAAAAAAATCAGGAACAGGCGAGAAACCCGGCTTTTTTCCAAACGGGCCGACTTCCCGACTACAAGAAAAAGCCGGGTTTCTTTCCATAAAAATAAGGAGAAGGTCGAAAAGCCGCCTCTCCTCTTTTTCACGGCATCATATCGGGATGTCGTATGTCTCTGCCAGATATCCGTGTCTCTCCGCACACGGACTGATCATCAGGCGTTTGACGGAGTACGGGTAGCCGCCGGTGAGCTGCCAGACGGCCTCCGCGAACGCCTCGGTGACTTTGATGTCTTGGTCCTCCGCGAGCCGGAAGACCAGATCATGGACATGCTCCCGTGCCAGCGGTTTCAGATGCCTAGCTCCGATCCTGCCGGAGAGGAGTCCGCTCAGGGCCTCCTCCATCAGCATGGTGACCGCGGATCCGGAGATCAGCAACGGTGCCCAGTGGGCGCATTTGCAAGTTGGGGGCATTGTCCCGGAGGGACTTGTGAGAATAGCCCGGCAATTCATTGCCGGGGTCGGGAATTGTCCCGGAGGGACTTGTGAAAATAGCCCGGCAATTCATTGCCGGGGTCGGGAATTGTCCCGGAGGGACTTGTGAGAATAGCCCGGCAATTCATTGCCGGGGTCGGGCATTGTCCCGGAGGGACTTGTGAAAATAGCCCGGCAATTCATTGCCGGGGTCGGGCATGGCGGAACTGAACATGGGAACCCTCCTGATCCACCTTGTACCATCCGGCCTTGACCAGTTTTCTGATCATTGTGCCGAGGCCCGTGTCGAATCAGATCAGGGTCATCTGATTTCCTGTTCAATGACCCCGATAACATCAATGATGCCCAACGGTCTTGAGGGATGGACGTTCTCCTCGCTTCCGACATGGACATGATGCGGGAAACCGGGCAGGTCGGGAAAATGATTCGCATTGTCCCATCGCCTTATGAGACCGGAAAAACTGTCCATCCATTGATAGCGATATTTGATGGGATTGCACTCGTTTCCGTCACATGTGAAATATTCGGAGACTTCAAGGAGGTCATCATTCGTCAGAACAAGCCGTGCCCTGAAATATCCGTGACTCGGCAGAACAATCCGCTCGTCGGCAATCTCCACAGATCGGATTTTCAGAGAGAATGTCAATCTCTCTCTGACTGTTTCCAGGTAGGTTTGCACATCCATCAGGTGTTATCCTTTTCGGCGAGAATGTCAATCTTCCTGGCCAGTTCGGTCCTCATGTCCGCATAGGCGAACCATTCCACAAAGTCGGCGGCGTCTCCGATCTCTCCGGAATCAAATCTTTCCAAGAACTCCTCGGAGGGCATGGCGTATTGCCTTTCAAGCTGATCGATTCTCAGACTCAGGTCATAAAAGTTCCTTTTCAGCTCAGACAGCTCCATCTCGACCAATTTGGTGAGCGCGCTGTCTATGAGCAGACTTTTGTGTCCGTGTTGAAAGAGGTGCTCAAATCTTTTTATCTTTGTCAGCGTGTGCTCTTGCAGTTGCATGGTTTCCTCCATCTGGATATTTGTTCATGTGACGAGGCCGAAGCTTCGCAATGATGTCAATCTGATCCCGGCAAAGAATTGCCGGGTTATTTTCAGTTGTCCCTATCGCTGGTACACCTGTCGGACATACCTGTTCTCCAGAACAGTCGTTCCTTTCTGATCGTAGGTTCCGTCATTTGGAAAGTCGGAATGGACCTCAATATCCGGCACCGAGACATGGAAGAAGTTCACATCAGTCCTTCCGCCCGCGTCAAACCAAATTTTCACAAAAAGGTCAGGATTCTCCGGGCTTCCCCAGTCCACATCCGAAGGATCCGCATAAAAATGTCCCCATGCCACCTGATGCCCGCCGGCGGTGTCACTCTGCCCGCCAAGCCGCCAGACCGCCTCAATCGGCCCCTTCTCCTCCGTGTGGATTGCCAAATCCGAACCACCAAGGCCGCCGGATTTGTCAATCCGGCGGGAGCGGGCACATCTCATCCCCATGCTCGGTTCGGATTGCCAAATCCGAACCACCAAGGCCGCCGGAT
>JAOZRQ010000105.1:0-12069 GCA_029940115.1 Desulfobacterales bacterium | reverse complement strand
CTCATCCCCATGCTCGGTTCGGATTGCCAAATCCGAACCACCAAGGCCGCCGGATCTCATCCCCATGCTCGGTTCGGATTGCCAAATCCGAACCACCAAGGCCGCCGGATTTGTCAATCCGGTGGGAGCGTTGTCTATCCGGCGGGAGCGGACACGGGGTGTCGATTGCATTCATCTTAATCTTGCTCCTGCCTTAATCGAATGGAGACGAGCAAAGGTAAGAGCAAGAACCATGGGGCAATCAGCCTTTTTTCTTCAAAAAGGTGGTGACAATGTAAGAGGCCACATGGGACGGCAGGGTTCCAGGCCCGAATCCCGCGTCATACCCGAGTTCAATGGCGAGTTCATGGGTGATCCTGGGGCCGCCGGCGATCACGATGAAGCGATGGCGGACGTTCTCCGCTTCGAGCAATTCCATGAGCTCGGTGAAATTGCGGATGTGGGCATCCTTCTGGGTCACGGTCTGGGAGACCAGGATCGCATCCGCATCGGTTTCAAGGACTTTTTTCAACAGATCTTCGGATGTCACCTGCGCGCCCATGTTCCAAGCGTTCATCTCCGGATACCGCTCCAGCCCATAGTCCATGTTGTAGCCCTTCATGTTCATGATCGCGTCGATTCCCACCGTGTGGGCATCACTCCCGATGGTTGCGCCCACGACATTCAGGCGACGGTTGGCCTTGGTTTTGATCAGCTCGTTGACCGCATAAAAATCCATGAACTCGGTCTTGATTTCACTCGCCTGGATATTGGCATAGTCAATCACGGGGATCGCCCGGGCATAGACCACGAAAAACGTGAAATCGTCGGCGACCTTCTCCGCGCAGGCCACCGAGATGTGTTCAAAATTAAGCTCCGACACATAGATCTCCGCCGCCTTTTTGGCCCGGGGGCCGTTTTCCACCGGCAACGTGAAACTGAGCTGCACGATGCCGTCGTTCAAGGTGTCTCCGTAGGGTTTGATCAATTCTTCAGTCATGGACCACTCCTTCCTCTTCCAGTCGCGTGATGACCGGGTTGACATATGCCGGCCCTTTCTCAAACACGCCGTCCAGTCCCTTGCCGGTGTTCTCGGTCCGCGTGATGTCCGCAAACCGGCCTTGGGCAATCCCCTCCATCAGCCCGGACTCTTTCAGGGATGTGAGGAACTGCTCCGCCTCGTCGAGCACCTGCTGCGCCCGTTTGGCGATTAGGCCCTCCGCCTTGAACTCGATCTCATCCCCCAACCCCCGGGCGAGATTGAACACATAATTGATGCCAGAGAGCGACAGATACCGATCCTGCATCAGCGGGGTGTGAATCGCCTCCGTCAGAATGCCGGAGAGATGGATGCCTTGGCCGGTGGTCACCGACGCGAGGTTGAACAGGGTGTCCATGCAGTGGGAATGGAAGATGTCCGTGCGCATGTATTTTGTGGGCGGCATGTATTTCAAGGGCGCGTCGGGAAACAACTGTCGGGCCAGCTGGGCATGGGCCAGCTCAAAGAGAAACGCGTTTTCGACTTGGGGATTGATCTCAAAGGCATGGCCGAGACCGAGCAGATCGTCGGTCAGCAGGGCGTTTTTGGCCATCGCCTCGTTGATCAGTTGGGACGCGGTCACGGTGTGGGCACTCTCCATCGCGTCCGCGGTGGTCAGGTAGTTGTCCTCGCCGGTGTTGATGATGATCTTCGCGCGGGAGCAGATCAGACGGCTGAAATGCTGGTCAATGAAGGTGCGCTTCATGTTGATGTCCCGGAACAGGATCCCGTACATCGAATCGTTCAAGAGCATGTCCAAGTCCTCAATGGCCGCACATGCCGCAATCTCCGCCATGCAAAGCCCAGACGCGTAATTCACGAGCCGGACATGGCGGTTGTTCGCCTTGGATGCCTCGTCCAAGGCCTGTCGCATGATCTTGAAATTTTCCTGGGTGGCAAAGGTGCCGCCGAACCCTTCGGTGGTCGCGCCGTAGGGGATGTAGTCGAGCAATGACTGGGCCGTGCTGCGGATCACCGCGATGATGTCCGCGCCGGCCATCACTGCGGCCTTCCCTTGGGTGCGGTCTTCGTAGATGTTGCCGGTGGCCACGATCATGTAGCGCCACGGTTGTTTCGGCAGGCCCCAATGGGTTTGTTTCTCCTGCTTCCTCTTCCGGCTGTCATCCATCAGTCGGACCGCGTTTTCGGCCAGTTCGGTCTCCTTTTTCCGGATGTCGGCCGGAGAGAATGTTTCCATATTCCCGAAATCAATTTTCCCCTGTTCGATCAACTCCGCGGTGGTCTGCGCGTCCCTTCCGGACGCGAGCATGGCCGCGACAAAGGCCCGGGACACGCCGGATGCCAGTTTCCCCTTCTCTTGAAGTATCTCCACCAGCCGGTTCGGAAGCGGGGTGCCTTCATCATTCACCCCGTCCACGCCGTAGAGCCGAAGGATGGTCCGCTCCACGCAGACCGAGGAGTTCTTGCTGATGACATCCTGAACTTGATCCGCAATCGCTCTGGCCAGTTCCTTGACCCGTGCGATCTGATCCGCCTTTAACGGGAGGGTTGCCATGATTTGTCCTTTCTGTCAGTTTCCAAAGTTGAAAGTTTGCAATCTTCCTGCCGGGGCTGAACCAGCTAAAGCTTGATCAATGCGCTCGTGTCAACAAAAAATCGTTTGCTCATACTCTTTCTTTCCTGTCAGACAAAATTTCCGAACTCATATCGCCTCTGATTCCAGAAAGCAATTTCCTGACTTTCTCAAAAGAATACCGATCTCCTTGTCTTTTCCGATGTTCTGGGATTTCAAGGATAACCCTGATTTTCTGATCCGGTTTTAACCGCAACTGATTTCTGATCACCCCCGGCAAGGGAATCTGCCCGTTATCCAGGATATTGGTGTAATATTCAGCTTTTTGCATGATCGTACCCCCTTTATCGGCCTTCAACGGTCAAGTCTGAAAATTCTCTCTGTGAAGTTGAAAATAAGCGTTTCAAGGCGAAAGTCAGAGTCTTTCTGAAATTCCCCGGAGATGCTGGCAATGGCAGTTGGGACACCTGTTCAGAGCCCAAGGGGATGTGGTGGGAAGGGAGCTGAGGGAGCGGGCGGTGAATCAGTTTCAGGACACATCCCCGCGCGGGTCTCCGTGTGAGATGGGGAAAAGAAACCAAGTTTTTTCTGTGTACAGGACAAAAAAGGTGACTGAGGAAAGAAACCCGGCTTTTTCTTGCAGTTGGGAAGTCGGCCCTTTTGGGAAAAAGCCGGGTTTCCCGCCCGTTCCCGACTTTTTGTCCTGTACACAGAAGTTTTTTGAAAAAACTTGGGTTCTTTGGAAGAATCTCTATCTTGCCCTCTCAAACTCGACTACCTCTGAAAGCCCCACACTCTCAAGCAGAAAGGCCCGCTGTTTTCGCAGGATCGCATTTCCCGGTTCCGCTTCGATCTGCCGGGAAAGCTCGGCCAGCGCATCATACCATATCCCCTCTTCAGCGTAGGCCGCGGCACTGTCCGTTTCGGCCAGGTTCTTCGTAAGCCGCTCCGAAGGACTCACCCGCTGGATCCAAGCTTCGGAAAGCAGGTTTTGCTGGGGTTTCTCAGGATCGACGATCATCGTGATGAACCATGAATATTCTTTTTCGGGTGAAAGATTCACCTTGTGTTCGGACAAGTCGATCCGCCGAATGCCGGTTTCATCCGGCCGGACATCCACCCGAACCAGCGTCTTCCCAATTGTCGCATCATTCAGGGTGAATTTGATCGGCTTGGGCGAAGGCTCAGACAGATACCAATAGAGCGTCGGAGAACTCTGGGTCGTCAGCCCGGCATGCACCGGAACCAGAGCCGTCAGATAGGGAAACCCCTTTTTCAGAATCCCCCGCGTACCCCCTCCCATCCGACTTTCCGGGGCTCCCCGCATGGGTGGCTTATAAGCGAACAGATTCGGCGGGGGAGCCTTCTCCTTTTTTTCGCCGGATTGATCTTCCGCACCAGCCGAAAAGGAGAACAACATTAGCCATCCTGCAAGCAGGATCAAACCGATTACCATAAAATTACGCTTCATAAAATACCTCCTTAATAATGGAAGGATGAAGGGTGAAGGATGAAGGATGAAAAAGCCTTCATCTTTCATATGTCATCCTTCATTTTTATGTCATTCCTGCAACGGAAGGGCCGAATCGGTTCAGAAAACTTGATCATTGAGTTTCATCCTGATTATAACGCTTTTTGGGGAGGCCGCCCTGCCCGTGAACGTGAACTTGAATGTTCATTTGTGGGCAAGTTCAAGGCCTCCCTCAAATCCGTTATAATCAGGTTTCATCCTTCATCCTTAACCCTTCATCCTTAACCCTCAACCCTTAAAACCCTTCATCCTTCACATTTCGTCCCATGACCTGATAAATCATCACCTTATGGTCCTTACCCTTTAATGAGACACTTGTCAACGGTTTCGTTTCAAAAAGATCACCCAGCCGGTGGTAGGTGCTCTCTCCGATGAGAATGCGGCATATGTTTTCCGGGTCGAGCGTCTTGTCAAAACTCTCCAGCCTTGAGGCCGTGTTCACGGTGTCCCCGATGACGGTGTATTCCTGACGCTGTTTGCTGCCCAAGGTGCCCCCCACCAAGGGGCCTGTGTAAATCCCGACTCGCATCTTGATCGTGGGGCGGCTCTGGGATTTCCAGTCCTCATTGAGCCTCTCCAACGCCTCTCTCATGGCAATGGCGCAGTTCACCGCGTTGATGGCGTCCTGAGTGACTTCCGCCTCGGTGGTCCGCAGGATGGGCACACCGAATATCGCCATGACCGCATCACCGATGAATTTGTTCACCACGCCATCATTCAAGTTGATCACCTTTATCATCACCTCCATGTATTCATTCAGCCAGTCCATGAGAACTTGGGGATCCAGATTCTCAGAGACCGACGTGAATCCCTTCAGGTCCGTGAACAGCACGGTGGCCGTCAGTTTTTGGGGGCGGGGCCGGCCGCTCTCCAAAAACTGTTCCCGATCCTCCCATATCGCCTCCGCGACCTTTTTGGAAACATGGCTTGAGAATATCTGCATCAGCAGGTCCCGCTGCTTTTTTTCCTGATAGGATGAATACATGGTGGTCAGAACACCGGCCATCAGCCCTGTCAGCACAGGGGGGACAAGGGGGATCCACAACCCTTCCATGAATGAGAAAAAGGTGATGCCGGCCAGAACAAGGGCTGCCAAGAAGTTCATCATGGCAAATCGCCGGAACGAGGGAGAGTATAACCCGAGAAGATACCCGGTCAGACTCGCGAGGATGATCCATGCCCATTCACAGATCTCAGGGACAAAGCGCATCGGCTGTTGGCCCTCCAGCGCGGCGCGAAGCATCTGGCTCACGATGGCGGCATGAATTTCAACCCCCGGCATCACTTGGCCCGCCTTCCCTGAGCGGATAAAGGGAATAAAGAAAAAATCCCTCAGACTCTCCGCAGTGGTTCCCACAAAGACGATTTTATCCTGAATCTGCTCGGGCTGAAATTTTTCCAGGAGCACATCAGACACCGAAATGGAGGGAAACGGATGCCACGCGGCAGAAAAATCGAGCAGGAACTGGTACCCTCCCGCATCCATCCCGACATATCCGCCATCATCCGGTTCCAAGGGGATGAATGGGGTCTTGCCGAGGCGCATGAACTCAGGATTTTCAGGATCAGGCTGGGGCCCGGATTGGAGGAAGATCATCGCCATGATCAATGCAAAGGAATAGTAGTTTCTCTTTCCGTCATCCAGAAAGAGCAACCCGCGGCGGACGATCCCCTTGGGATCAACCGGAATGTCATTGGCACCCACCAGAAAGTCGTCTAACTTGACCATGTACGGTGGCGGGACTCCGGGGGAGCTCTCATCCCCCACCTTGGTCACGGTGACGATCTTGCGGTTGTCGGAGAAGATGGAGCGGAGGTGGTCGTTTCCAGGGGGAGGGACCGGGATGTCCCGATAAATGTCAATCCCGATGACTCGGGGATTGTTTTTCAGAAGTATCTCCAGCACCTGGGCCAACTTGGCATCCGAAACAGGCCATCCGTGGGAGCGGATATCTCTGTCGGAAATGGTCACCATGACGATGCGGGGATCCGGCACTTTGATCCGGGGGTGAAATCGGAGATAATAGTCGTACATGACCAGCTCCAGAAACCGGAGCTTTCCAAAGTTTCGCACCCCAATGACGCTGATGCTCACCGCCAAGGCGATCAGCAGGCCCACAATCATGGGGGATCGTATTTGTCTCGGTAATTTCATGCTGAAATGATATTTAGCATGATCTGAATCAGCTTGTCAAGTTTCTCAGGTTCGATTTCCCTTTGAAATGGCAAAGAAACCCGATTTCGCCCATTGAAAAGAGCCTTCGGTGGGGTACCGAAACAGAAACCGGCTTTTCTTTAAAAATTTGCTTTCCCTGCGGGAGTTTTTATGTTAAATTGCTGTGCAGGACAGAAAGTCGGGAATGGGCGAGAAACCCGGCTTTTCAGTTTCTCTGTCACCCCTTTAAATTCATTTTGAGGTATCCAATGGAAAAAATGACGTGTACGGAATTCAAATTAGGACGCCGTTTCATGGGACGGCTTCCTCATGGAAAGGATATCATCACATCCATCGAGGAATTCTGCAAAGAGAACTTGATCCGAATGGCCTCCTTCTCCCTTATCGGCGCGGTCTCCTCAGCGACCTTCGGCGCGTATGATCAGAAACAGCAGGTCTATGTGACGGTCAGAGAGGAGGCTCCTCTTGAAATCGTGGCCTGCATGGGCAATATCTCATCAAAGGAGGGGGACCTCTTCATCCATGCCCACATCGTCCTCGGAGATGAACAGGGAAAGCTGACCGGAGGCCATCTTTTCTCCGACACCATCATCTTTGCCGGGGAAATTGATCTCCAAGAACTGACAGGGGGACCACTGGAAAGGGTCAATGACACCACAACCGGGTTGGCGCTGTGGAAGCTGTAAGCCCCAGTTCCCGGAAACT
The DNA here is from genome assembly GCA_029940115.1 of Desulfobacterales bacterium. Lineage (GTDB taxonomy): Bacteria > Desulfobacterota > Desulfobacteria > Desulfobacterales > 4be13 > JAOZRQ01. The sequence goes on along the minus strand of JAOZRQ010000105.1, from coordinate 5,105 downwards.
TCGAGATGGCGACTTGGAACTTACAGCTGACAACTCATAGCTGACAACATTTGGGGGCATGTCTGACAAAAGGTACCTTTGAGTGAATATAAATGATTTTCAGTTTTCCAACGAAAAAAGTAGCATACAATTAAGCCCATATTTCACCCGAAGGTCCCTTTTCTCAGACACGCCACCATTTCCAAACAAAGGAGTCAAAGATGGAAATCACCATTACAAAGGCAAAAGAGTTAAAACCGAAACCTGCTGATGAATCGAAACTCGGATTCGGGAAGCTCTTCACCGATCACATGTTCAACATGGATTACGCCCCTGACGAGGGATGGCACAATCCCCGCATTGAACCGTATGCGTCGTTCCAGATGGATCCCGCGACCATGGTGCTTCACTACGGCCAGGCAATCTTTGAGGGACTTAAAGGGTACCGGACAGAAGCGGGCCATATTCAGCTCTTCAGACCCCAGGAGAATTTTCACCGATCAAATTCTTCCAACAGGCTCTTATGCATCCCGGAGATTGATGAGAAATTCGCCTTGAATGCATTGAAACAGCTGATCACCGTCGAAAAGGACTGGGTGCCGAGCGCGCCTGGCACCTCCCTTTATATCCGGCCCACCGTGATTGCCACAGATGTCTTTCTCGGGGTGCGGGCCTCCAGCACCTACCGGTTCTTCATCATCCTCTCACCGGTCGGGGCCTACTACCCGGGAGGCTTCAACCCGGTCAAGATATGGGTGAGCACCCGGCATGTGCGTGCGGTTCGCGGAGGCGTGGGAGAGGCGAAGACCCCCGGAAACTACGCGGCAAGCCTTCACGCAGGCGATCAGGCCCAGAAGAGAGGATATACCCAAGTGCTCTGGCTGGATGGCGTGGAGCAGAAGTATGTGGAAGAGGTCGGGTCCATGAACATCTTCTTCGTGATTGGCGGCGAATTGGTCACCCCCGCGCTCAACGGGAGCATCCTTCCAGGTGTCACCAGGGATTCTGTGATCGCCTTGGCCAGACTCTGGGGCATTCCCTGCACCGAGCGACGGGTGGCCATCCGGGAGGTTCTGGACGCGCAGATCCAAGGCCAGTCGGTGGAGGTGTTCGGGACCGGCACCGCGGCGGTCATCTCACCGGTGGGGATCATCAAGTTCGGAAATGAGGTGGTCGAGATTGGCGACAACGAGGTGGGGCCCGTGACAGAGCGGTTCTACAAGGAATTGACAGATATCCAGTATGGCAGGGCCGAAGATCCGCTCGGATGGATTGAGCCGGTTTGTTAGCTTTCTCCCTCTGTTGCGCTTATCCTGATTATAATGCTTTTTGGGGAGGCCGCTCTGTCCGTGAGCTCAGACTTGAACTTGAACTCAGACTTGAACTGGGGCATCTAAAAATGCCGTTTTCAGCCATTGTTTTTTGACCGGCTTTTGGCCCCGCAAAATTGACCATGACGCCCATTCCAAGAGGAATCAGGCAAAATGAGGGCGGGCAAGTGGAATCAACTGATTTGGACGCCCCAGACTTGAACCTGAACATTGACATTCATCCACGCGCACGTCCAAGTTCAAGGGCACGTTCCTGGTTCTAACGGATTTTGTGGTTCAGCCGGTTGGGAATACGCGGAGGCTGCAGGGTCCCATCCGAAGCAGAGAAACCCGGTTTCGTTTTTGGGAGGTTTGGCGATCAGGCTTCGCCGAAGTGGCACTGGCATCAGAAACCGGGTTTCTCATTCAGGTCAAAACCGAAATCCCAACAGCGTCACATCATCCTGACGCTCGTTATCGCGTTTATACGCATTGAATGCTTGGAGGAGCAACTCCCGCTGTCGCTCAAAGGACTCCCCATGGTTTTTCCGGAGCAGCTCTCTGAGTCTTCTCAAACCGAATCGGCGATCCCTTTCTCCGCCGAGCTGATCCGCAAAGCCGTCGCTTGCCATATAGAAGGCCATTCCCTCCCTGACCGGGATGACATGGTTGGTGAAGTTGAAATTCAGGCTCGACTTCTTGTAGCCGACACTCTCCCTGTCCCCTTTGATGACGGTGACTTCATCATCATGAACGCAAAACAGGGGGAGCCTTGCGCCTGCAAAGGTGAGCGATCCCTGCACATCTGAGGCTTCGGTTTCGGGTCCCCGGATAAAGCAGACGGCCGCGTCCAGTCCGTCGTCGGAAAGCGCGTAATCGGTGTCTTGGTGGAGCATCGTCTTGACGATGAAACTGAGGCGTTTCAATATCTGGGCCGGGTCACTCCGACCCTCATCCCTTATGATCTTTCTCAGACCAAAGGCCGCGATCAGGGTCATGAACGCACCGGGAACGCCGTGGCCGGTGCAGTCTATGACAGCGAGGACAAAACCGCCGCCGACATAGTCTGTGAAGATGAAGTCGCCGCCCACGATATCCCTCGGCATGCAGATGTAGAAACTCTCCAGCAGGAAGGGCCTGATATTGTCCGGATTCGGCAGCATCGATCGTTGAATCAACTTGGCATACTGGATGCTCTCCGTGATATGCAGGTTGGCTGTCTCCACTTCCCTGAGGGTGGTGTTCAGGCGGAGATTGGTCTCATTGATCTGCCGGATCGAATCCTGCAATGCCTGATTGGACCGGTTCAGAGCCGAGGTGCGCGTCGCGACGAGGCTGTCCAAGTGGCTCATGGCCGTGTTGATGGTCCCGAGCATCAGGTTGAACGCGGTCGCGAGCTGGCCCAGCTGGGGATCATCGTGGACGGGCATCTCCGCCTCGAGGTTCCCCTCGGACACGGAGCGGATGGTCTCGACAATCTCCTCGATCAGGGTCGCGCGGAAGATGTCCTTCTCCTTCAAATCCTCATACTTTCTTTTCAGCGCGGCATACGTCTCCGGCGTATCTTCCTGTCCCGCATTCCGGAGAGACGACGCGTCCGGTTCCTCTGCCTCTGATGAAGATGGGCGGGAGCCGATATTCAATATCTGTGACAGACAGTATTGGCCGGGAGGTTCCTCTGATGAAGATGGGCGGGAGCCGATGGCCGTTGCATCTTCCAGGAGCTGTTCCAGCCGCTTTGTGTCGTCGAAATTGGATCCCGAGTCAGCCTCGACTGGACGGGAATCGAGGGACTCTGCATCTTCTATGAGTTGTTCCAGCCCTTTTGTGCCGTCGAAATCGGATCCCGGGTCAGCCCCGATCTTTGCGGCAATGAGAGCCCTGCGCGCCTGATTGACAAAGCATCCGTTGACGTGGTGCTCGGCACACTTGCTGCAAAGCGATTCAACCGATTCCAGCGCATTGTCGAGTTTTGACGAGTCATACGCGGTCCCATCCTCAGGGAGCGTCTCCAGCACCAGATCCGGAATGACCTGCCGGTGATGCCTGACGAAGTTCAGAAGAATCTCCGCGGCAAGACGGGCCAAAGGCGATTCCGAGTCCTTCCTCACAAGTTTTTTCACAAGCTGATGCGCCTTAAACGCGTCTTTATGGCTTCCCACCGGCATGGCATTGCTCCTAGGGGTTATAGAGCTTTCAACAAAATGTTTGTCGCTCCGGAGTGCCCCACTTGCAGTCTGGCATGCCCGGAAACCGGGGCCTCCGCCAAACTGCAAGTTTGGCACTCCGGACAATCTTTTTGTTGAAGGCTATAGGAGTTAGGGATAGGGTTATGAGTTGGGGGAGTCCCGTGGGGACTGCTGAAACCAGCCCGGCCATTCGTTCGACGACTCGACGACTCGACAGAGCTCGCCGAACGAATTGCCGGGCCACTTTCACAAGTCCCTGCGGGACAATGAAGGAACGATCCCCCAACTTGTGAATGCGCCCGGTCGGGGGTTAGTGGCAACCGACAACCAGCAACTGATCATTGACAACCGCCTCCCGCATCTTCAGAAGTCCGTAACTGCGCGCCAGTGTGCGTTTGAGTCTTGAGGAGATGTCATCGCCGATATCCATCCCGTCAAACATCGCGGCAGCTGGGGCAAACACCCGGCTTTTCCCTTCCCCATCCGAATGCCCGATACGCTCCAAGGTTTTGTACAACCGTTCCCCCTTCTCTGCATTGCTTTCGTACCATTCCAAGATACGCTCTATGATCTGTATGGCATCCGTTGGCGGGATATTCTCAGCCAACTTCAATCCTTTGAAATGAACGGAACTGCTGACACCACCCACAAACACGTCATATCTCCCGTTTGTCGCGATCAGGCCGATATCGACACAATAGGCCTCCATGCAATTCCGGGGACATCCGGAAACGGCAATTTTGACGTCATGCTTTGTCGGCCGGCCGAAAAGGGCCTGGTCAATTTCCAAGGAGAGCTTCAGCGCGTCATCCCCCTGATCCCATTCACACAGTGCGCCGCAACATCCTCTGATATTGCGGATGCCATGGTGCAGGACCCCGATATTCAGACCAACCGTGTTCAATTCCTCCCGAATGCCCTCCTGCTGTTCCGGTTTCAGGAGCAGGATGACCCGCTGGGCATGGGTCACCTTGGCCAAGCCGGCCCCTCGTTTGGCGATCTCGGTGATTTTGGCGAGCTGCGCCACATTCAGGAGACCCGCAGGGGAATTGACCACCGTTGCAAAGGTTCCGTTTGTCTGCCTGATCCCGGTGGCCCATATCAGATCGCCTGGATTCCTCTCCCTTTCACCTTTCAGGACGTCTGTCAGCAGGCCGGCATGGCGTTTGTCCAGCCCCAGAATTTGAATGGCAATTCTGAAATCCCCTTTGTCCCTTTTTTGGCAGGATCGCACGCTCCCTTGGACCTCGCCGATATCGTCAATGGGAAGTTCCACACCGAAAAAGACCTCCTCTCCTGCCTCCCTCTCCTCATCCGTGCTGATGACGGTGGTAAACGGCGCGTCTGGCGGCACCAGTTCATCCGCAAGGCCAAGGGGTTCATCATCCAGCATGATATCCTCAAACACAAACGCATTTGCCATATCTTCCCCCATGTAAATTGAAAATTGAACATTCATGCGGGTTTCACACGCCCTGTCCGAATTAAATGCCTTTTGGGGAATCCCCGTGTCCCCGTCCGACGCTCCTGTCGACCACGGGCCGACCTTTTTTTGAGAAATACTATTTATTGCCTGTGTACAGGACAAAAAGTTGGAGTGGGCGACAAACCCGGCTTTTTCCCAAAT
>JAOZRQ010000104.1 GCA_029940115.1 Desulfobacterales bacterium | reverse complement strand
TCCAAAATGAGTTTCCAGACTGTTTGGGGACTCCCCCAACTTATAAATACGCCCGATTCCAGACTGTTTGGGGACTCCAACTTCTGTGTACAGGACAAAAAAATGATTGGGGAAAAGAAACCCGGCTTTTTCTTGCAGTTGGAAGGTCGGCCGTTTGGGAAAAAGCCGGGTTTCTCGCCCATTCCCAATTTTTTGTCCTGTACACAGCCCCAACTTATAAATATGCTTGGCTCTCTCCCCAAGCGTCAAGAGCAGAAAGAAAGTTTCAGTGCAGACAGAAACAGGAGGGCGTTTATGAAGATTGATCTGAATTGTGACATGGGGGAGAGTTTCGGGCCTTACAAAATCGGTCGGGATGAGGAAGTCATCCGACATGTCACCTCTGCAAATGTCGCGTGCGGCTGGCACGGGGGGGACCCCGGGGTGATGGATCGGACCGTGAGGATGGCCCTGGAGAACGGGGTGAGCATCGGCGCGCATCCGGGATACCCGGATATGCAGGGTTTCGGCAGAAGGCGCATGGATTTCCTGCCCGAAGAAATTCGCACCTTCATGATCTATCAGATCGGCGCGTTGCAAGCCTTCTGCACGGCTCACGGGACCCGACTCCGCCATGTCAAGCCCCACGGCAGCCTCTACCTGACCGCGGTGGAGGAGGAGGCGGTTGCCCGGAGCATCGCAGAGGCCATCGCCAGCGTTGACCCGGAACTGATGGTTGTGACCCTTGCCGGCAGGAAGGGGGAAGGGATGCGCCGGATCAGTGAGACACTCGGCCTGAAAGTGGTCTGTGAGGCATTTCCGGACCGGGCCTACACGCCGGAAGGAACCCTTGTCTCCCGTCGGGAACCCGGGGCCGTGATCAAAGACCCCCAAGAAGTGGCCGAGCGGGCCGTCAAGATGGCAAAGGAGGGGAGAGTGACCGCGGCTGACGGCTCTGAAATCTCCTTGGATGTCCAGACCCTCTGTGTGCATGGAGATTCCGATGAGGCGATTCACTTGGCAAAACGCATCCGGGAGCTTCTTGAAATTAAGGGGATAGGGGTTGAGGCCATTTGAAGCGACAGATCACTGGGCGCATTTACAAGTTGGGGGAATCGCTTTCATTGTCCCGTGGGGACTTGTGAGAATAGCCCGGCAATTCGTGGCGCGGCATGGTGCCAGAAACCGGGTTTCTTTGTTTTTTCAGCTCTGCTGAAGTTCTCTCTCGGACAATGGATAACGGAGGATTCACATGGAAGACGCACTTTATGAACAACCGATTTTCCGCATCGCGGGGGACCGGGGAATGCTCGTGGAATATGGGAACGCGATTGATCCTGCGATCAATCGCAAGGTGAGGGCGGTGGTCATGGCCATGACCCGGGAGATGCCTGCGGGTGTGCTGGAGCTGATCCCGACATACCGATCCCTCATCATCCTATACGATCCTGCCGTGACCGCGCCGCCAGCCTTGAAAGACGCGGTGCTTTCTCTGGAGGAGCGTCTGTCAGAGATTGAGATTCCGCAACCCGACACGGTGGAGATCCCGGTCTGCTACGGCGGAGATTTCGGGCCGGACGTGGCTTATGTGGCCCATATCCATGATCTCACGGTGGAAGAGGTGATCAGGATTCACTCGGAACCGCTCTACCCGGTCTATATGATCGGGTTCACCCCCGGATTTCCCTATCTCGGCGGCCTGTCAGAGCGGCTCCGCACACCGAGGCTCTCCACCCCGAGAACCTCTGTTCCGGCAGGCTCGGTGGGGATCGCCAACGCGCAGACCGGGATATATTCCATCACCAGCCCCGGGGGATGGCAGCTGATCGGACGGACTCCGTCAAAATTGTTCGATCCCGAAAGGCCGGATCCGTTTCTTCTCAAGGCAGGGGACCGGTTGAAATTCAAGCCGATATCCGCGGATGAGTATGTCAGGGCGGGACACCCGGCTTCTCCCATCCAAACAAAACCCGGTTTTTCTGGTTTCATGGACATGTTCAAGGTGTCGGAACCGGGGGCCTATACCACCGTGCAGGACCGGGGCCGCCACGGATATCAGCAGTTCGGGGTGCCGCCGACCGGCGCGCTGGATCAGTCTGCCTTCCGTGTCGCCAACATGCTCGTCGGGAATCACGAAGACGCGGCGGTTCTGGAGATCACCTTTTCGGGCCCTTCCTTGGAGATTCTCACGGACGCGGATGTCGCGGTCACAGGGGCTGAGATGCCGGTCTCCCTCAACGACCAGTTGATGGGGGCGTGGACGTCCTTCCGCGTCAGCCAAGGGGACAGGCTCTCTCTGGGACAGACAAAAGGCGGATGTCGCGCGTATCTGGCCGTGACCGGTGGAATTGATGTCCCCATGGTGATGGGAAGCCGATCCTGCTATGTGGGCGCAAATATGGGCGGATTTCATGGCCGGCCTCTGGCAAAGGGCGATATCATCCCGCGGGGAGAGGGAATTCCCGACGCGGCACCCCGTCATCTTCCAGAACAGTTGATTCCGAGATGCGCCTCGGAGATACTTCTCAGGGCGATCCCGGGTCCCCAGGAGGATTTCTTTGATGAGGGGCTTGAGACCTTCTTCACGTCCGCGTTCACGGTCAGTGCGAATGCGAACCGCATGGGATATCGGCTTCAGGGCCCGACAATCCGCCATCGGGAGGGATTTCCCGAGAGCATCGTCTCGGAGCCGAGCCTGCCAGGAGGAGTGCAGGTTCCTGCCGACGGGCAGCCGATTGTCCTGCTGGTGGAGCAGACCGTGGGCGGCTATGCGAAGATCGCCACCGTCATATCCGCGGATATCCCCCTTGTGGCCCAGGCCATGCCGGGAGACAAGGTCCGGTTTGAGCAGGTGGATATTGAAGCTGCCCATGCGGCCTTCCGTGAGCAGGAAACGCGGATCCGCCGGATGAAGGAGGAGATCAGAACCGGGAGAAGAGTCCATCCGGAAAAGGGCCCCGCCATTGGCCAGTCTCCCGAGGATTGGATGCAGAATCCAGAGAATTTCATGGAAAAGATTCATCAGCATCTGCTTCAAATCTGAAGGATGAAATTTTTTTTGTCCTGTACACAGCAAATTAACAGGTAAGAAAAGGAGGATTTAAGCGTATGTTCAGAAAATGTGTGTTGGTTTTTGTCGTTCTGGTGCTTTCCGCGTTTCCTGTGTCTGCGGAGAAGACCATCAAGATGAACCTGAACGCGATCTACGGCTCCACGAGCTTTCACACCGAGGGCGCCATGGAATTTGTCAAGCGGGTGGAAAAATATTCCAACGGCACGGTCCAGATCACGGTTCATCCGGGCGGAAGCCTCGGTTTCAAAGGCCCCGAACTGCTGAAAATCGTAAAGGATGCTCAGGTTCCCATGTCGGACATCCTGATGGGGGTTGTGGCAGGCAGTTCCCATGTGCTCGGGATCAGTTCCCTGCCCCGGCTGGTGAAGTCTTATGAGGAGGCTGCCGAGCTTTATCAGCTCTCCAAGCCCCTTTATGACAAAGCGGCGAAGAAATGGAACCAGAAGATCCTGTACGCGGCACCGTGGCCCCCGAGCGGGCTGGTCACCAAGAACCCGGTGGAGACGGTGGCCGATGTCAAAGGCGTGAAGACGAGAACCTATGACAAAAACGGCGCGGAGTTCCTGAGAAGCTTGGGCGGCTCCCCAGTTTCGCTCCCCTGGGGAGAGGTTTACGCGTCTCTGCGGACCGGCATGATCGATTCTGTGCTGACCTCAGCCGAGTCCTCAAAAAACGGGAAGTTCTGGGAAGTTCTGGCGTACTTCAAGAAGATTGACTACGCGTACCCCCTGAACATGGTGTCCATAAACATGGATTACTGGAACGCGCTCTCCCAGAATCAGAAAGACGCCATGCTCAAAGCGGCAAAAGAGATGGAGGAACGCCAATGGAAGGACTCGGAAGCCCGTAACAAAGAATCGCTCACGGTCATCCGGGAGAAAGGGATGAAGGTCTCAGAGGCAACTCCCGAACTCGCTGCAAAGCTGGACAGCGCCGCGACAGGGATCGTCAAGGGGTTTATGAAAAAGCTGAAGAAAAAGGAGAAGGAAGTGCTGAAGAAATATGTGAAGTGATGCTTGAAATTTCAACATAATGTTTGTCCGGAATCCCCAGTTTGCAGTTTCGCCTCTCGGTTGCTGTGAGACCGCCAAGAGGCGGAACTACAAACTGGTCCGACCCCAAACGCAACCGTGGCCGCCACGCTGATCATGGCGAACAAGCAGATTGACCAGTCAACCTTTCAGGAACTGTGGGAGGAGATGAAAATGCTGGAAATTTTCGAATATGCCCGGGAATTGGCAATGAAGGAGGGTGAGGAGATGGGGATGTTGAAAGACGCTCGGGAGATGGTCATGGAGGCTTTGACAGAGCGGTTTGTGGCCGTGCCGGCGGACATCAGGGAGAAGGTGCATTCCTTCGGGCAACATGATCTGCTGAAGCAGCTTCTCCGGCATGCGATCCGCAGCTCCGACATCAAGGAGTTCAGAGCTGTTCTCTCAAAGATCCTGGCTGTCTCATAACCTGTCGCCCTCCTGCTCCTTTCTTGTGTTCTTCCCCTGTACGGCAGGAGGGGACAGGGAATTTGTGAGGAAAGTGTTGCGATATGAGATTGATCTGTACAGACAGGGCAGGATGTCGGCCCTGATCGTGGCCGCCACGCTGATCATGGCGAACAAGCAGATTGACCAGTCAACCTTTCAGGAACTGTGGGAGGAGATGAAAATGCTGGGAATTGGCAATGAAGAGCTTTCAACAAAAAATTTGTCAGCTCGGTGGTGTGTCATGCGAAAAACCGCTTCGCTCAATTTTCGCACTCCGGACAATCTTTTTGTTGAAAGCTGAAGGAGGAGAGTTGATTATGGAAAAACTTGTCAATTGGATTGACAGATGTGCAAGAATCGGGGGATATGTCTCCGCGTTCTTCATGGTGCTGATTGTCCTTCTGATAACGGTGGAGATATTTCTCAGAACCATCCTGAACACATCCACCCTGATAGCGGACGAATACAGCGCGTATCTCTTTGTGGGCGTCGTGATGATGGGGCTGGCACACTCCCTGCAAGACGGCGCGCACATCCGGATCACCCTGGTGTTCTCACGGTTGAATGAGAATGCCCAACGCATGCTCGACATGGTCGTCACACTTTTTGCCGCGGCCCTGTGCACGTTTGTCCTGTATCACTCGATTCTCATGGTCTATGACGCGTACACCCTTGAGATGACTGCGGACTCGATCTCCGAAACCCCCATGTTCATTCCCCAGATGTTCATTCCGGTGGGGTTTCTGATTTTTGAATTTCAACTCATTTCAAACTTTCTGAGGAGGCTGCTATCATATCAGATCCCTTAACTCTGTCTTTTGTGCTTTTTGTGGTGATGTTCGCATTTCTCCTGTCCGGACTCTGGATCGGGTTTTCACTGTTCGCGACCGGCATGGCGGGAATGCTTTTGTATGAAATGAACCTTCCGCCGACCCTTTCGATATGGGACAAAATCGGCGGACTGATCGCGAACTCCGTATGGAACAGCACCAATTCCTGGTCACTCACCGCGTTGCCCCTCTTCATCCTGATGGGGGAGATCCTCTATCGGACCGGGATATCCACGAAGTTGCTGAACGGGTTGGTCCCTTGGCTCTCCAGCATCCCGGGAAGACTGTTGCACATCAACGTGGTTGCCTGTTCCCTCTTTGCCGCGGTATCCGGTTCCAGCGCGGCCACCACCGCCACCGTCGGAAAGATCACGCTGGATGAGCTCTCCAAACGGGGCTATGACAGAAGCCTCGCGCTCGGATCGCTGGCAGGCGCGGGCACACTCGGGTTCCTGATCCCCCCGAGTCTGATCATGATCATCTACGGCATCCTCTCCGACACGTCCATCGGAAAACTCTTCATCGGGGGGGTCATTCCGGGCATGATGCTGGCCGGCATTTACGCGATTTACATCGCTGTCCGGGCGGTGATGGATCCTAGTGTGGTTCCCGAAAGCCGGGAGAGATATTCCCTGAAGGAGAAAATCAAGGCATCCCGGGAACTGCTCCCGGTTTTCCTGCTGATCTTTGTGGTGCTGGGAGGAATTTATCTCGGGTACACCACACCCACAGAGGCGGCGGCCATCGGCGTGGTGGGCTCGTTTCTTCTTGCGCTCTGGTCCCGGAACCTGACTGGGGAGAATTTCAAGGATGCCCTGATCAGCGCGGTGAGGACCACCGCGATGATCACGTTCATCATCACTGGCGCGGCCTTTCTCTCCCAAGTCGTCGGATTCATCGGCATCGCAAGGGCATTGAGCCTGTACATCACGAGCCTGAATCTGTCGCCATACCTGCTGATACTGGTGGTAGCGATCATGTACCTGTTCCTCGGCATGATCCTGGACGGCATCTCCATCGTTGTGATGACCCTGCCGATTGTCCTGCCGATTGTCGTCAGCTCCGGGTTCGAGCCGCTCTGGTTCGGGATATTCCTGGTGTTCATGGTGGAGATGTCCCAGATCACGCCGCCAGTCGGATTCAGCATCTTCGTCATCCAAGGCATCTCAGACGAGCCGGTGGGAAAGATCCTCAAAGCCACGTTTCCCTTTTTTCTTCTGATGATCCTGATGGTGATCCTGATCACCCTGTTCCCGGAAATCGTCTCTTTCCTGCCTCAGAAGATGGTGGAGTGAGAGGCGTGATGCGTGAGACGTGATGCGTGAGGATGCTGGCCCGCCTGAGTTCAGCAAGGGAGAGGCGTTCCCCAAACTCCTCATAACCAGGATAAAAGGAGTATGAAATGTTAGGCTACAGACAATATGTCACCGTACAGGATCCTCAACGTCTGGTTCTGTCCGATTTGCCTGTGGAAGTTGGGCAAAAGGTGGAAGTGATCGTGTTGGTGAAGGAGAATGCCCAGCTGATCAATCCGGCGGAGGCAGATACTGATGCCGAGTGGGACAAGTTGGTACCCGATTTGCGAAGTGAGTTGGAAACTCGGGACATTTTGGACACTCCGAGGCGGATGCAGGATCAGGAGGAATGGTTTGGTGTGATCAGTGAAGGACTTCATCCAGATCAGCAGGCATTGTTTCAGGATGCATTACGCGCGCTCTTGCGAGGCGAACCCGAACTTTGCACACGGCTCGCTCTGAACATGTACAGACATGGCAAGGTTTCCCTTTCCCGGGCGGCGGAGATCGCCGGCGTTGATTTGGAAAGCCTCAAGGAATCTCTGGGGGAGGCAGGAATTGGGCATGTGATTCCTCCCGTCGGAAAGGCGATCAGGAAAGAGGTCGAACATCTTGTGCGCCTACGAAATGGGGGCAAAGTTGATCATCATTGATGCGGACATTCTGAGCATGTTTGCCAAAACCGACACAACAGACGTGCTTGTCGAGTTTCTTGGCAGGGAACACACGGCGACGACACCAGCCATTGTTGACGAACTCTCTGTACCCTTGCAACATGGATACACCTTTCCGCTTCGGATTTTCTCACACATTCCTGTTGTCTCAGTGAACGAACAAGTCAGAAGAGAATACAGGCAGATGCGGGCAAAAGAGGCTTCTCTGGGTCGGGGAGAGCTGGAGGCGATTGCCTTTTGCAAAATCAGGGAGGCACTCTTTGCCACAAATGACCTGCTTGCTCGGAAGTTTGCCCAGAAACAGGGGGTGAACGTGATTTCCCTACAGGCCATATTGCGAGGACTATGGATGTGTGGCGTACGGAGTAAGGCCGAAGTACGAGAAATTCTGGAGCAGATTAAAAAAGTTGATCGATTAAAAGTCTCTCCAGAGGTGGAAGCCGAAATCTTTGATCCAGATATGCATAATGAATGACATCGCTCTGGATCGGGTTTTCGCTGTTCGCGACCGGCATGGCGGGAATGCTTTTGTATGAAAGCAGGAATCCAATATGCCAATGAAATATCAGATTTGACAGTAAAATGGAGACAATGAATGATATTAGAAGAAAAAAGGCTATTTTATGCTATATTTGCGATTAACTTCGATATTATTTATGAAATTCAGGTTTGACAAAGAAATAAAGATTGAATTATCATTATTTTTAATATTTTCTGAATGGGCTTCAGTCTCTTTGTGCCCATTCACTTGCTGTGTCTGCATTCCGATTGACGTGGCTCATGGCGCATGACAACAATCTGACCGGAAGCATTCCTCCTGAGTTGGGAAACTTGGGAAGTCTGACAAGCCTCCGGCTGGAGAGCAACAATCTGAACGGGAGCATTCCTCCTGCCATGGGGAGCTTGGCCAGCCTGAACGCCCTCATCCTCTCCGACAACGTCCTGACCGGAAGCATCCCTCCTGAATTGGGAAACTTGGCGAATCTGATAACCCTCCGCTTGGAAGGCAACAGTCTGGGGGGGGACGTGGGCCTGCTTACCAATCTGGGAAACTTGGGGAACCTGAAATACCTTGAGATCCAAGGCAACACCGCGCTGACCGGGGCCATTCCTGCCGAATGGCCGGCCGGCTTGGGCTTGCTGGAGCAGCTCCATTTCAACGACACGGACATCTGCGAGCCGTCAGACCCGGCCTTCCAAACTTGGCTGGCCGGCTTGGACCACACCGGCACGGGGGTGAGCTGCGACACCAGCACGACCACCACCTCGTCCTCCACGACCACGACCTCCACATCCACGACAAGCACGACGACCTCCTCAACAAGTGTGCCCGGGTCCTCCAGCTCCACGACGAGCATACCGGCGGGATCCTCCAAGCCAGACGGAACCCTTGATCAGAACTTCGTCATCAGCATCGTCGACCGCAACGACCCGCCGACCGAGATCAGCCTGAGCAGCGAGGACGTGAATGAGAATCAGCCCAAAGAGACAGCGGTCGGCACACTCACCGCGGCCGACCAAGACGCGGGGGAGACCCACACATACACCCTGGTTTCCGGATCCGGAGGCACCGACAACGATTCCTTTCTCATCGACAACAATCTCCTGAAAACCAATGAGGAGTTCGACTTCGAGACAAAGAAGACATACAGCGTCCGAATAAAGGTGACCGACAAGGATGAGGAGGAGTTTGCGAAGTCGTTCACGATCAACGTGAACGACATGAACGACCCGCCCACTGACATCATTGTCAGGGATTATGAGGGCGAGGATCAATGGGAGGATGATGCGGGAGGCGTGGATGAGAACTTGGCGGGCGAGAGGATCGGCCTTCTCTCCAGCACGGACCCCGACGGTGACGGCGAGTTCACCTACACCCTCATCTCTTGGGAATGTTGCAACAGCGACGGGGAATGTTGCAACAGCGACGGGAAATGTTGCAACAGCGACGGGGATTGCTGTGGCAGCGACGAGGCGTGTTGCGACAGCGACTTGGATTGCGACGAAAGCCTCTCCTTCTTCAAGATCAAGGAGGATGTCCTGATGACAGACCAGGCCTCCGACCATGAGACATATCAGACCTGCGCCCTCGTTGTGGAGACCAATGATGGCGGCAGCGGGATCGGCCAACCCGAAACCTTGGAGAACACGCTCACCATCAGCATTGTCAACGTCAACGAGACCCCCACCGACATCGTTGTCACAAGTCATGGTGACGGGACCTGGGACGGAGATGCGGGAAGTGTGGATGAGAACTTGGCGAACAGGAGGATCGGCAGGCTTTCCACCACAGATCCCGACGGCGGCGACACCGACTTCACCTACGCCCTGGTCTCCTGCACTTGTTGCGATGAGAGTTGCGACGACGTTCCCTTCTTCAAGGTCATGGGGGACATGCTGATGACTGGGGAGCCGTCCGACTACGAGGTGTGCCAGAGTTGCGCCGTTGTCGTGAGGACCGATGATGGCGGCAGCGGGATCGGCGACCCCAAAACTTGGGACAAGGAATTCACCATCAGCATAAACGATGTCAACGAGGCCCCGACCGACATCATTGTCACGGATCATGACACCGGGGAGGAATGGGACGGGGATGCGGGAGGCGTGGACGAGAACTTGGGGAGCAAGGAGATCGGCAGGCTTTCCAGCACGGACCCCGACGGCGACACCAGCTTCACCTACACTCTGATCTCCTGCGACTGCGATGACGAAAACGGTCCCTATTTCAAGATTGAGGGAGATATTCTGAAGACAGACCAGCCGTCTGACCATGAGACACACCAGACCTGCACCGTCGTTGTGAGGACCGATGACGGCGGCGGTGAGGTCGGCGGTGAGAGCGGAACCTTGGAGAACAACCTCACCATCAGCATAAACAACGTCAACAGCGACGGCCTCCCCGAATCCCTCGCCGTCAGCGGCCTGACCCTGGTCCCCGACGATCCCCCCGCCATCTACGCGGCCACAAACCTCGGGGTCTATAAGACCATCGACGCGGGAGAAAGCTGGACCCCCGCGAACACCGGCATCCCCGAGTCCCTCCCCGTCCGCATGATCCTCGCGGACCCGGCCGATCCCGCCCTCCTGTACGCGGGCACCCCCGAGGGGGTTTACAAGACCACCGACCGCGGGGAGACGTGGATCGGGCACGGGGACCCGGGCGTCTCGGTCCGCGCCTTGGCCATCGCCCCCGCGGACCCCGGCGCCATCTACATGGGCGGATGGGGCCGGGGCCTCTCGGTCCTGACCGACGCGCCCCCCTCCGTCGTCTCGATCACCCGCATGGACGAGGAACTCACCGACGCGGCCAGCGTCTCCTTCAGGGTGACGTTTGACAAGCCCGTGCGAGGGGTCAGTTCCGGCCATTTCAGCGTCACGACCACCGGCGCGGCGTCCGGCACGGTCACGTCCATCTCCGCGGAGGAGGGGCGGGAGATGACGCTGGTCGCGAGCGTGACAGGGGGGAGCGGCACCTTGGGACTGGAGGTGGGCAACGACCAAGACACGATCACGGACGAGGCCGGGGTCCCCCTGGGCGGGGAGGGCTGGGGCAACGGCCGCTTCTTCGACGGCGAGGCATACACCCTCGTGGTTCCCGGGGACACCGACGGCGACGGCCGGGTCCGGCTGGACGACGCGGTGCTGGCCCTGCAGGTCCTGACAGACGCGGTAGCCGGGGAGACGGCGGTCAACCCCCATGCGGATGTGGATGGGGACGGCAGGATCGGGCTTGGGGAGGCGATCTTCATCTTGGGAAGGAATGCGGACGCGCCGGGTGCGGGAGTGGAATGGCGCAGCCACGGCCCCTTTGGCGGAACGGTCAGCACCCTCGCGATCTCCGCGGCCGATCCGTCAGTCCTGTATGCCGGCACCTCCCAAGGCGTGTTCAGAAGCGCGGACGCGGGGGAGAACTGGTGGCCCGCGGGGCTGGCGGACCAAGATGTCAACGTCCTGGTCGCGGACCCGGACGCCCCCTCCGTCGTCTATGCCGGCACCGATGAGGACGGGATCTTCAGGACCGCGGACTTGGGCGGAACTTGGACCCGGGCCAGCGAGACATTGGCCGGCAAAAAGGTGACGGCCTTGGTGATGGCTCCGGACAGCCCCGAGACCCTTTATGCGGGCACGGACGGCGACGGCATCCTCAAGACCACGGACGCGGGTCAGACCTGGACCCCGGTCAACAACGGACTGATCTTCACGGAGGTCACGGCCATCGGGATCTGCCCCACGGACCCCTCAATCCTCCATGCCGGAACCGAGAGATTGCTGACATACTACTGGCCCCCGACCCTGGAGAGGAGAATGTTCAAAAGCACGGACGCGGGCGAAAGCTGGACCCAGGTGGCCAACGACATTGATATCGACTACTTTGAGACCGAGGAGATCATCGACATCCGATCCATCGTGATTGATCCGACCGACCCGGAGGTCGTCTGGGTCGCCGCGGACAACGGGCTGTTCATCTCCCGTGACGGGGGGAAGGAATGGCGCAGGTCCATGTCCGAGTCCGCGCACACGGCGCTGATTCATCCGGCGGATCCCTCAATCATCTATGTCGCCACCTCCAAGGGAATTTACGGAAACGCCGGGACCGACGGCTGGCAGTTGCTTGGCGGAGACCGACTGAGAGGCCGGTGGGTCCATGCGTTGGTCGGGGACCCGACGGACCCGTCCGTGTTTTACGTCGGCACAAGCCGCAATGGCGTGTTCAAAAGCGAGGATCGTGCCGCGATCTGGCACACGGCCAGCTGCGGCCTGCCCGGGCCGGAGATCCACGAGCTCAGGGCCGACCCCCTGAATCCGGGCGTGGCCTACGCGGGAACGGAGGGCGGGATATACAGGACCGAGGACGGCGGAAAGAACTGGGTCGAGGTGAACCCCCATGGCATGGGTGTCAGACCGGTCCACGCACTCAGATTCGACCCGTCCGACCCGGAAACGCTCTACGCGGGCGGGGACTTCCGGGTGATGCGGACGAGGGACCGCGGGGAGACGTGGAGCATCGAGAGCAGAGACTACATCGTCCATGACATCGCGTTCGACCCGGAGGGTGAGCGCCTGATCGTCGCGGCACACTTCGGGATCGCATCGGTTCGGTTTGACGAGGAGACGGCCCGCCGGGGATCGGACAGACAGTCCGCAGGCTTTGGCCCCAGGAACGCCTCGGCCATCGTCTCGGTCCCGGGGGAGCCGGCCATCCTGTACGCGGGGGACATCAACTCCGGCCTCTACCGACAGCGAGTTGACGATGGGGTCTACTGGGCCCACCTCGCCAGCGGACATGGGCTCCCCGGCTCGGGCGTCAGCGCGATCGAGCCCCACCCGACCCGGCCGGACGAGGTGCTCTATGTGGGCACCCGGCAACGGGGCGTGTTCATGACCACCGACCACGGGGAGAGCTGGACGCCCGTCAGCTACGGATTCGTCAACGACAATCTGAATGACCTGAGGATCGACGCGGCCGACCCGGACCGGCTCGTCGCGGGCGGTGAGGGCGGCGTGTTCGGAAGCGGGGACGGTGGGAGGCGCTGGACCGAGATGAACAACGGGCTGACCCACCTGGATGTCCATGCCGTCGAGATCGACCCGCACCACCCGGACCGGCTCCTTGCCGGCACGGCCAATGGCGGCGTCTTCGTATCCGCCGAGGCCCCGCCCGCGGTCCTCTCCGTCACCCGCATGGACGACGATCCGGCCGCGCCGGGGAGCGTCCGCTTCAGGGTGACGTTTGACGAGGCGGTCTCGGGGATTGACCTCGGCGACTTCGGCTTGGACGCGACCGGCTCCGTGACCGGGACCCTCGCGTCGGTCTCCGCGTCCAAGGTGGTCCGGTCCGTGATCGTGACGGTGGACGGGGTCGCCGGCATCGGGACCCTGAACTTGGGGGTGACGGACGACGACTCCGTCACCGATGCGGACCATGTCCCTCTAGGCGGGGAGGGTCCGGGAAACGGCGACTTCACGGCCGGCGAGACATACACCCTAGTCCCCTCCCAGTTGGTACAATGAATCCCCGCTGGAATCGCGGGGCAGGGACGGGCAGGGCAAAGACATAGTGACCGGGTTATATAAAACCCATTATTATCTTTAAGGGGTAATATATGATACAGAAAAAAAGCCTGCCGTCGGAAATTGTCAACACACTTTCCCAATTGGGAGAACATATCCGGATTGCCCGGAAGCGGCGGTCAATTACTATGGAGGAAATGGCTTCCCGGATGTATGTCACCCGGAAAACGCTTTCACGTCTGGAAAACGGGGAACCCGGAGTTTCCCTTGCTGTTTTTGCTCTGGCGCTCTGGGTGCTTGGCCTTGACAAAGATCTTCCAGATATTGCCCTGCCTGAACAGGACAAAGTAGGTGTTTTTCTGGAACGGCAACGCCTGCCCAAACGTGTACGCGGAACAGGCAAAGCCAATGTGACCATGGGAGCAGGCAAAGCCAATGAACTGGATTTTTGACCATGGAAGCAGGCAAAGTCAATGAATTGGATTTTTGACCATGACTGAAAGGGCAATCACGGTTTTCATTTATCTGCCGGGAGAGACCGTTGCGGTCCCTGCCGGAATATTCACACATTCTTCGGAATCGGGCATCGGATCTTTTGCATATGGTCGCAGATATATTGAACGGAAAAATGCTTTGCCAGTTGATCCGGTTGCTCTGTCTCTTGGTGTTCTTCCTCAACCGGTAGCGACAAATGGCGGTCTGTATGGTGCTTTTCGTGATGCAGCTCCTGATTACTGGGGAAGACTGGTCATATCCGTGGACATGGGCGCGCCGCCGGAAGCCATATCCGAGGCGGATTATCTGCTGGCTGCCAATGCCACCCGTGCAGGGAATCTTGATTTCCGAATGTCTCCCCAAGATCCGGAACCCGGACTTAAGCCCCCCCACTTCAGCAGTCTTCCCAATATCATGGATGCAGCCGAAAAGATCGAATCCGGTGGAAAAGTGGAGCAACATCTTTTTCAACTTCTCAGGCAGGGGAGCAGCATGGGCGGCGCACGTCCCAAATGCACGGTGGAATGGGAAGACGGGCTGTGGATCGCCAAGTTTCCGGCAAAAGGAGACAGCCTGAACATTCCCCGCATCGAATATGCCACGATGACCCTTGCCGGTCGTTGCGGAATCCGAATACCGGAAGTCCGGGTGGTTTCCGTCGGAGATAAGGACGTTTTTCTGATTCGCAGGTTTGACCGGAAAAAATCTGGGGATGCATGGTTGCGTCATGGGTTTCTGAGCGCGCTTTCTCTGATGCAATGGGATGAAAGGGACCGGGTGCGATGGGATTATCCGGCAATTGCAGACACTATGCGGCGACATATGACAGCAGAGGATATCCGGGAGCTTTTTCGCCGGATGATTTTCAACATCCTTGTGCGAAACACGGATGACCATCCCCGGAATCACGGTTTTCTGACTGATGGCGGCAAAATATCACTTTCGCCTGCTTACGACATTGTCCCTGCACCGGCGCGGGCAGGTGTCGGCACTGATTTTCATCTTGCCATGTCCGTTGGAGATCAGGGGAGACAGGCCACCTTGAAAAATGCTTTGACCCGGGCCGCGCGGTTCTGTATTTCAAACGAAGAGGCTTCGGACATGGTGGAACAACTCCAGACAATCGTCTGTAACTGGCGGGAACATTTTGAGGCGCATGGGGTTTCCATCAGGGAATCGGATATGCTGACTCCGTCTTTTGATAGGCCAAAAAGTTTGTAGTTCCGCCTTCAGGCGGCCCAACACCGCCTAAAAGCAAAAAGTTCGTAGTTCCGCCTTCAGGCGGTCCGACACCGCCTAAAGGCGGAACTACAAACTTTTACTTCCCATGCAAAATGAACATTGTCTCTTGATCCTTCTGTGTGATGAAAAACAATCAGAAAATGAATGCCATTCACTATTTTTTGTTTTTTTATTTTTTCCTCGTCAGATATTTTTTATTGCTTGACATCTCTTTCAAATAATCCTATATTCATTTCTGTAATGGCAAGGGGAATTGAAATTGACAGGTTCCCTTAAGGAATACTGACCCAATAATTTGTGAGGCGTGAAACGTGAGGCGTGAAACGTGAGGCGTGAATTCACGCCTCACGTTTTTACTTCCCATGCAAAATGAACATTGTCTCTTGATCCTTCTGTGTGATGAAAAACAATCAGAAAATGAATGCCATTCACTATTTTTTGTTTTTTTATTTTTTCCTCGTCAGATATTTTTTATTGCTTGACATCTCTTTCAAATAATCCTATATTCATTTCTGTAATGGCAAGGGGAATTGAAATTGACAGGTTCCCTTAAGGAATAATTTGTGAGGCGTGAAACGTGATGCGTGAATTCACGCCTCACGTTTGTTTGGCCACGGTTCCTTAAAGAATGGGAACTGTGTACAGGACAAAAAATGTGGAATGGGCGAGAAACCCGGCTTTTTTCTGA
>JAOZRQ010000103.1 GCA_029940115.1 Desulfobacterales bacterium | reverse complement strand
CTGGAAAAAAGCCGGGTTTCCCGCCTGTTTCCAACTTTTTGTCCTGTACACAGAAATAAATAAGCAGATTAATTATTAACAAAAGAAAGGAGACAAAAATCATGAATCATCTCAGATCACTTTTTTTCATCCTGTTTGCCGCAATGGTGACACTGACGGCAGGCCCCCTGCCGGCTGCGGAGAAGATCGACATCAACTCCGCATCGGCAAGGGAGCTGGCCCAGCTCAACCGAATCGGGCCGGCCCTTGCCGACAGGATCGTTGAGTATCGTGAGAGGCATGGGCCATTCGAAAGGCCGGAGGAGATCACAAAGGTCAGGGGAATCGGGCCCAAGACCTTTGAGGCGTTCAGGGACCGGATCACGGTCGGCGAACCGGAGAAGGCCTCCGAAGAGAAGGAGACACCCGAAAAGAAAGATTCGGACAAGACAAAGGATGAAAAGAAGTCAGCCGAAGGAAAGAAGTCATCTGATGACGAATAGACGCATGTCAGACCTCCGAGGTTTTCAAAACCTCGGAGGTCTTGTGGCTGGAAAATCCTGATGAATCGGACGGCATGTTTGTGTCAGCCTCATCGGGACGGCATGATTGCAGAATCGGACGGCATATTCGTGTCAGCCCATCGGGGCGACATGTTTGCAGAATCGTGCGGCATGTTACGGTCAGCCCCATCGGGGCGACATATTTGCAGAATCGTGCGGCATGTTATGGTCAGCCCCATCGGGGCGACATGTTTATAGCAATCGTACGGCATGTTCATGTCAGCCCCATCGGGGCGACATATTTGTAGCAATCGTACGGCATGTTCATCGGGGCGACATATTTGTAAAACGATGGCGAGCCTCTGATTGGCTTGGTGTTTTGCGTTCTACAAATATGGCGACCCTACGGGCCTCTGACTGGTCTGGTATTTTGTGGCTACAAGCATGTCGGCCCTACGGGCCTCTGACTGGTGGGGGTTGCGGGTTCTACAAACATGGCGGCCCTACGGGCCTCTGATTGGTGGGGGGTTGCGGGTTCTACAAACATGGCGGCCCTACGGGCCTCTGACTGTGGGGGGTTGCGGGTTCTGCAAACATGTCGGCCCTACGGGCCTCTGATGGGGGATGCGGATTCTTTGAACGATCACATTGGAGGGAGATATGAGAAATGGATCTGATAACAGAAGATAAGAGAGGCAATCTGACACTGCCTGTAAAAGAGTGGCAGAGAATGATTTATTCCGACCCCGGTCTGAGAGGGAAAGTGATTGCCATAAGGGATGACCGCATTGTCCATATCGGAAAGAATTACGAGGATACGATTTCCGGCATGAGGCACGACAAGGGGCATTATTCCCTGTTCAGGGTTCCCAGGAACATCCACAATGTTCGGATATTGTCCTTCAAAGTGAGAAGTTTCAGAAAGCATCTGTGGATACCGACTGTCCCGGTGACATTTTGTCCGGATGACTCGGAAGGCCGGACACAGGAAATGCTCGTTGACAGCGGGGCGGACATTTCGCTTGTCAACCATGATTTCGGACGAATTCTGGGATTTGAGAGAAGCGCCGGGGAGGTCATGCTGGAAGCCGGGGGGATAGGCGGATCTGTTCGGTATCTGCTCCGAAAATTCGCCATAGAGATAGAAAATCTCAGGTTCGAGAACATTTTTGCCTGGCTTCAGGATGATCGCATTGATGAGATGATCATCGGCAGAGAGACCGTCTTTGATCTGTTTGACATAGAGTTCAGGCAGGCAGAGGAGAAGGTGATTTTCAGACAGTCAGTCAGAGGCGGCACTCAAGACATTGCCGCTGTCAGAGACTTCACACAGGCACAGACAGACACCCTGAAGCCCGGCGGAAAATGATCCGAACAATGACGCATTCATGTTCAAATGTGATGACATCCAGACCCTGAACAGCCCCCCGCATCACGTCGAACTGCGGAACACAACATCCCTGATCAGCATGACAAAAATATTCATCGGCCTGAAGGGCCGCAAGTATGAAGTTGACATCTTTGCGGAGGGAGATTCCTGTTGGTGTTCGAGGTGAAGTCCTACTGCGACATGGAGATGGCAGAACGCTTCGCGGACAAAGTTGGCTTGGTGAGGCATCTCCATCCTGACAAGAGAGTGGACGCGGCTCTGATCGTCCTCGAGCCTTTCCCGGAAGTTCTGAATTTCTGTCGTGAGAATCAGATTGCAGTTGTCAGCTAGATCCGGAGATTCCCCGATATCGAAGAAGTAGGCATGCCGCCCCGATGGGGCTTCAGACAGGGTGTTTCCGATAGCTGCAAACATGCCGCCCCACTGGGGGGCTTCAGACAGGGTTTCCGATAGCTGCAAACATGCCGCTTCAGACAGGGTGTTTCCGATAGCTGCAAACATGCCGCCCCGATGGGGCTTCAGACAGGGTGTTTCCGATAGCTGCAAACATGCCGCCCGATGGGGTTGCAAATAGGGTGTTCCGGCAGAACTGCAAACATGAGGCTGCAAATATTTGTGGCAGATGATAAATAACCCGTAACAAAAGAAAGGAGAACAAAACAGATGAAGCATTTCAGAGCGTTTTTTATCCTGCTCGCCGTTGCGGCAATGGTGACGGCAGGCCCCCTGCCGGCTGCGGAGAAGATCGACATCAACTCCGCATCGGCAAGGGAGCTGGCCCAGCTCAACCGAATCGGGCCGGCCCTTGCCGACAGGATCGTTGAGTATCGTGAGAGGCATGGGCCATTCGAAAGGCCGGAGGAGATCACAAAGGTCAGGGGAATCGGGCCCAAGACCTTTGAGGCGTTCAGGGACCGGATCACGGTCGGCGAACCGGAGAAGAAAGCCTCCGAAGAGGAGGAGACACCCGGCAAGGACAAGAGAGCCGAAAAGAAAGATTCGGGCAAGACAAAGGATGAAAAGAAGTCAGCCAGTCATCTGATGACGAATAGACGCATGTCAGACCTCCGAGGTCCTCAAGACCCCGGAGGTCTGACACCAAACTCTCGGAAGGAGCAGCCATCATGTATCTCGCACCGTTGAACTATGACAGGTTTTTCAGGAAGGTGTTCTCCGATCCGGAGATTTCCAGAAGGTTTCTGGAAGATTTCCTCGGCACCGAAATCAGGTCCATGGAGTTTCTGAAGGGAAGGCAGAAAACTGAACCGACGGGAAATCGGAGAAGACCATAAGGGAAATCGGAGAAGACCATAATCCTGAGACCCATCTTGTTCCTTTAGCTTTGGATGCAGCATTGGGACGGAGATCCGGAATTGAAATCTTCGGCACTGATTACAACACTGACGATGGAACATGTATAAGGGACTATATTCATGTTACAGATTTGGCAATCGCCCATGTCCTTGTTGCTGAGGGTAGTCCTGCATTAGGTAGTGATGAATCCCGTTCAGTCCCCAAAATATCAGGATACTGAATCTCATTCAGCACTACTTGTGCAGGACTACCAATCATTGAAACTGCATGGCATCAGAAGATGTTTGGGAGTAGATTATGATCTGCAAACTGGCATTTAAAACCTGCTGACCCCAATGACCGCAACACCGTCACAAGCTGACGGCCTGCGTGCCGGGCAGGGTGCGGTCCATCCGTGGCTTGTTCATTGGCATGTCCCGGCAGGCTGGCCTTCAGGATCGTAACTGTCTGAAATCACAGGCAACCACAAAATCCGTTAGAATCAGTAATGATTTATACAATCACTTATCACAAGAGCATCTGAGATCATGAAAACGGTTTTAATCACAGGCGGTGCCGGATATGTCGGCTCACATGCCGCAAAAGCATTTTCGGAAAACGGTTACAAAGTTGTCGTCCTTGACAACCTGGTTTACGGTCATAAGGATTTTGTCAGGTGGGGGGAATTTGTTGAAGGGGATATTGGCGACACCTCTCTGCTGGAATCTCTGTTTTTGAAATACAAGATTGACATGGTGAGCCATTTCGCAGCCTTTGCCTATGTCGGGGAATCCGTGCAGAACCCGGGGAAGTATTATGAGAACAACATGGGCAAGGCATTAAACCTGTTAATTTGCGCCTTGAAAGGCAATGTGAGGGTTTTCCAGTTTTCGTCCACCTGTGCGACTTATGGTCATCCCGTCCGCATCCCCATAACCGAATCTCATCCGCAGAGACCATTCAGTCCTTATGGCAGATCAAAGCTCTTTTTTGAGGAAATCCTGCGTGATTTCTCCAATGCCCATGATATCCGGCATTCCATACTGAGGTACTTCAATGCGGCAGGTGCTGACCCTGAAGGAGAAATCGGAGAGGATCACAGCCCGGAAACACATCTCATTCCTTTGGTGCTGGATGTGGCATCAGGAAGAAAACCTGAAATAGAGATTTTCGGCACAGATTATGACACTGACGACGGAACATGCATAAGGGATTATATTCACGTCACGGATTTGGCGGCGGCCCACGTCCTGGCTGCTGAGAGGACCTTTCATTCCGACAGCACAGTTTACAACTTGGGAAACGGAGACGGATTCTCAGTCAGAGAAGTGATTAAGAAAGTCAGGGATGTGACAGCTCGGGATATCCGTGTTGTCAGAGGAGAACGCCGTCCCGGAGACCCGGCAAAACTTGTCGGCTCTTCTGATAAAATCATGAAAGAACTGGGATGGCAGCCAGAATATGCCTCTCTTGACAAAATCATTGAAACTGCCTGGAGATGGCATCAGATAAGATTTTGAATTTCAGTATTTTAAGAGCCTTGTTTTGATGATTACTTTGACACATTGAACCAGAAGATTGCAGAACACCATGTTTTGGATATCACAACCTTTGAGCGAATCGTGTTCACCCGAATTGGCAATGCCTACGGGGAGATTAGGAACATTGTAAAAGATGAATACGGCAAAAAACGTTCAAAAAACAAACCCGCGCCTTTATGGCTACAAACATGTCGGCCCTACGAGCCTCTGACTGGCTGGTATTTTATGGCTACAAACATGTCGGTCCTCACGGTCCTCTGTCGATTGGCATTTCATGTCGGTCCTCACGGGCCTCTGTGATTGACCTGAATTTTCCAAAACCTCGGATGTCTGGTGACAGAAGCATCATTGGGAGGCAACAGATGACACATGAGTTCAACACAGTTGAGGATATCCTGGAAAATTTCCATCTGAGTTTCCGCTTTGACAGGTTTATTGACTATCAAGCAGTGAGGCATCTTGAAACTGCGGATTGGTTCAAGGAGGAGATCTATTTTTCTCTGTCAAACAGAGGAGAGGACGACAAGGAGTTTTTTGCCAGTGAATTCATCATTGTTCCGTTTTTGAAGGAAACATGGAAAAGGCATCCCCGACTGAATCTTTTCAGCCATGTCCAGATCAAGGCGGATGACTTGGTCTTAGTTCCCGACTATTTGGTCTCCTCCAAGAGCAGGACCGGTTACAAAATCGTCAAAAAGCCATTGTTGCTGACGGTGGAAGCCAAAAATGAGAAGTTTGAGGAGGGATGGCGAAAGGCCTTGTTGCAGTCCGTGGTCTGTCAGAAGATCAACAACACAAACAGGATTCCGATTCTCTCCATTGTGTCCACAGGTGATGTGTGGCAGTTCGGGAAGCTTGAGGAGACATCTTTCATCAGACATCCCCTTTCCGCCTCGGTTCAGGATACGGAGGGGTTGTTGGGAATTTTGGACGTGTTGTTTTCAGAATGCGAAAGGAACGCATCGGCCGACGGTCAGACCGATGAGAGGAAGGAGACCCCGCAATGAAGGAGAAATGCATGGCAGATGATTTGAAAAGCATCGACACGATCTTGAAGGCCTCCCATCTCACCTTCCGCTTTGAGAAGTTTGTCGACTATGGGACGGCAAGGCACGTCGAAGCCACGGAATGGTTCAAGGAGGAGATTGATTTTTCCCTGTCCCACCGAGGGGAAGACGACAAGGAATCCTTTTCCAGCGAATTCATCATTGTCCCGTTCCTGAGAGAGACATGGAAACGGCATCCGGAACTGAATCTTTTCAGTCATGTTCAGATTCAGGCGGATGATCTGATATTAATTCCCGACTACCTGCTATCTTCCATGAGTCCGACCGGTTACAAAAAAGTTTGCAAGCCGCTGTTGTTGACCGTGGAGGCCAAGAACGAGAAGCTTGACGAGGGATGGTGTCAAGCGTTGCTCCAATCCGTTGTTTGCCGAAAGATCAACGGCACAGACGACATCCCGATCCTGTCCATTGTCACCACCGGCGATCTCTGGCAGTTCGGCCGGCTTGAGAAGGCATCCTTTGTCAGACACCCTGTTTCCGCATCCGTTCAGGGGTTGTTGGGAATCTTGGACACATTGTTCTCAGAATGCGAGAGAAACGCATTCGCAGGGAGCCAGACCGATGCGACCCCGAAATGAAAATTGATACGGCATCTTTTGCCTACACATTTCAGTTTGCAGTTCCGCCTTCAGGCGGTGTGAGACCGCCTAAAGGCGGAACTACAAACTGACCCGGAATCCACTGCGAGAAACCGAATTTCATATTTCGTCCTTCATTCATCATTCATCCTTCATATTTCATCCTTCCATCTATCCTCTGACAGCCGAAACAATCGCGTCAACCATTTTGGAGACCCTCTCCCTGACAATCTCGAAAGTTGTGGCAGGTATGGAATTTTCGAGTTGTGCGCGCATAAAGGCCGCCCTCTCTTCAGGGTCATCCGGGATGTGGTAAAAAAACGCCCTGACCCTGCCTTGTCCGGCCATTTC
This sequence comes from Desulfobacterales bacterium, assembly GCA_029940115.1. Taxonomy (GTDB): domain Bacteria; phylum Desulfobacterota; class Desulfobacteria; order Desulfobacterales; family 4be13; genus JAOZRQ01. The sequence goes on along the minus strand of JAOZRQ010000103.1, from coordinate 9,068 downwards.
CTGCATTCTCCCCACAAACGCCTGTTGCCTGTCCATGATCCGCTGATTCAGCTTAGGGGTGTTTGTCAGTTTGGGCGTGGGATAAAGAAAAACAACTTGGCCTTCTTTGTTCTTCCCGAATTCGGCGATTGCATTTTTAGGGAAGGGGTATTGTTTGGGACAGTCACTGTCGTCATTCATCAGATCTGAAAAGATGAGCATCCTCCCGCCGGGTCTTTCGGTAAGCACCTGCTCAAGCAGATAGTGGAGCGGCGTTGTCAGAGGCCTGCCGGGTCTTGGCCTCCCCGCGGCCGAGACCGCCTGAATCTTCTTTTCAACTTCCCACTCAAACGTGGTCTCGTCTTTTGGGGACTGGGTGGAGACGACGCTGATGACGGATTGGCCGCCGCATCCGGGGTTTCCAAAACTGGAAACACTGTATGAGACGGCCTCATCTCCGACAAAGTTTTTCAGACGGTGGACCACATTCTCTTTGAAGTCGTTCAGTGTGCCCGAGTCAATGGTTGCTGAGATATCAATCCCCACAAAGAAGATATTGGGCCTCGGTTGCCTGACCTGCCGCAACTCCGTCGCAACCCCCTCATTGGTGAAATAGAGCATCACCACCCCGACCATCGCCGCGAGGATCAGAAATCCACATATGTAAAGTATCTTTTTCATCGGTCATCCCTTCACGTTTCAAGTCTCACGCCTCAAGTTTCACGCCTCACGTCTCACGCCTCACGCCTCACGTCTTATGCATGAACTGCATTTTCACGGAGCCGATTTCAACCACATCAAATTGTTTGAGTTCCACCGATTCCTTGACGGCCTGACCGTTCACCTTTGGCTTTGAAAATCCGCCCACATAGCTCAGATAATAGCTATCGGGCCGCTTGCTGATGGTGGCCGCGGTCTGGCCTACGAAGAACCCCTTAACCACCAGATCCGAGGACGCGTTTTTTCCGATTTTGGTCAGTTTTTTGGTCAGTTCCACCTCTCCTTCGCCCCCGGCCAGAAAAGAGAGCACCCCGATCTTCTCTGTCTCGGCAACTTGGGAGACCTTGCTGGAGACATTCTTGGCCAGCATGGAGCGGTACTTGCCGGTGTCCATGACCATGGTTTCGCCCATTTTTTTGTCCCCCGCGTCGGGTTGCGCCTCATCCGGGGCGTATTCAAAGATGAGGACATGCTTGCCAATGGTGATGACATCCCCATGTTTGAGCCAGTGGGAGATGGCGATCTGATCATTGACAAATGTGCCGTTTTTGCTCTTCAGGTCTGTGAGCAGAAACCCGTTTCCTGCCCAGTCGATCTTGGCGTGATGTCCGGATACGGCAAGGTTTTCAATGACGATGTCGTTTGTGTCCAGACGCCCGATGTTCACGGACTGTCCTCTTTCCAACTGATATTCCCTGATCTTGGTCGAGTCTTTTTTGAATTTAAGCGTTAATTTTGGCATCGCGCAATACCTCTCCTTCTATTGAAGATTGACGATTGAGGTGAAGATTGACGATTGCAAGCCATGCAATTTTCAATTTTCAGTTTTCAATTTTCAATTTTCAATTTTCAATTCAGGTGATTCCCCCCACAATACGTGAGAAAATTTTCATGATCCCTTTTTTTTCAGGTTTGACGGCTTTCACCTTCAGCACAATGACGGTGATGTTGTCATCTCCTCCCCGCTCGTTGGCCAGTTCCACCAGCACCCGGCAGGCTTTGTCCGGAGTCCGATTTTTCGCCAGATGGAGGACCTCTTTGGGAGAGACCTTGTCGCTCAGGCCATCGGAGGCGAGCACCAGCATGTCATTCTTGAAGCACTGGACCTCACATAAGTCAGGCTTGACCGTCTTCTCGATGCCCATGGCCCGCGTCAGCATGTGGCTGAAGGCCTTCCCGAAGCGCGCGGATGCCCCGGGGTTCATGGCCATCTGTTCGGCCACCACTGTATGGGGCACGGAGAGGGTCTCTATGATGTTGTTCCGAATCAGATAGATGGGCGAATCGCCCACATTGGAAACGATGAGCGTGTCCTCATTGGTAAAATAGGCGGCGGAGATGGTGGAGCCCATGCCCCGGTAGCTCGGCTTGCTCTGGGATATCTGATGGACCACCTGGTTGGAGAGATGAACTCCTGCAATCAGCCGGTTGGCCTCTTCGGAGAGGGTCTTGTCAACCCGGGTCATCTCCGGCGATTCTCCGCCCTCTTCCCTGGATTGTCTGATGTAGTCTTCCATGGTCTTGACGACCAGTCTGCTGGCAACTTCCCCGGCTTGGTGCCCGCCCATGCCGTCGGCCACCACATAAAGTCCTATTTCGTCATCTGTGAACAGTGAATCTTCGTTGCCTTTCCGCTTTCTGCCGACGTCGGTGATTCCTGCTGATTCAACAATTATCATGTAACGTCCTTCCTTCCATAAGCTGTGAGCTGTGAGCGACCTTGATCATCGTTTGGACCAACCTTGCTCGGATTGCCAAATCCAAGCCGCCCGCCGGATTTGGCAATCCGGCGGCGGGAGCAGGGTGGCCGAAACGATGATCAAGGCCGCTGTGAGCTGTGAGCTAAGTACTTGGCCATATATTTTCAGGTGTTTGCATATGTGGGGATCACGGTCGGACAACTCTCACAAACCGCGGATGGGCCGCACCCTGTCCGGCACACAGGCCATCCGCGGTTCGCAATGTGAAGGTTGTCTTCCCAAGGAAAATCCTGGAAAACCCCCGATAAAAGATGTCGGGGGCATGCTTTTGGCCGGGTACTTGCAAGCTGCAAGCTGCAAGCTTACAGCTTTGAAGCTTACAGCTTTTCAACCTGTCCTGAGACCTGACCTGAGGCTGTCAATCTTTTTCCCGAGGGCTCTCAGATGGGCCGCCATCTGACTGGCCCGCTGGTACCGCTTTTCCCGATCCTTTTCCATGGCTTTGTCAATGATGGCCACATGGGGCTTCAACAGTTTTGGGTTCAATTTTTTCGGATTCGGATGGGGCACATTCATGATCTGGTGCAACAGCGCCGCCGGACTGTTCCCTTTGAATGGCACCTCACCGGTCAGCAGCTGGAAGAGCATGGCCCCGAGTGAGAAGATGTCTGAACGGCCATCCACCTTCTCACCGGAGATCTGTTCCGGCGACATGTAATGCGGCGTGCCTTTCACCACACCGGTCTGGGTCTGGGATGAGGCCGTGATCCTGGCGATGCCGAAGTCGGTGATCTTGGTGACGCCTGATTTGATCAGCATGACGTTTGCCGGTTTGATGTCCCGATGGATAATGCCCTTGCCGTGGGCATAGTTGAGGGCGTCGGCGATGTCGGCCACATGGTCAAGCACCTTGCGCATGGGGAGAAGGTTTCCCTTTTTGGTGTATTTCTGCAAGTCATCCCCATCCAGATATTCCATGGCGATGTAGGCGAGATCCTGCTCCTCCCCCGCGTCATAAATGGTGACGATGTGGGGATGGGAGAGGGTGCCCGCGCTTTCGGCCTCCCGGAAGAATTTCTGTTTCATCTGTTCGGCCTCGGCCGGCTCGAAGTCATCCCCGAATCGGAAGGTCTTGATGGCGGTGGTCCGGTTGATGCGGGGATCCTGCCCGAGATAGACCACGCCCATGGCCCCTTTGCCGAGAGGTTTCATGATCTCATATCTGCCCAAGGTGGGGCGGGTGTCACTACTGGTTCCTGACAGCAGATTGTCAGGGGAGGTTCCCCCTCCGAGGAGTCCGTCGCCGAACATCATGGTCTCGCTCGCCTGCATGAGCTTCTTTTTGCGCTGTTTCACATCCTTGTAGGTCTCATCATGCTCCTCGATGTATTCATATGCTGCCGCGGCCTTGTTGAACTGGCGTTTTCTCTCGTAATCAAGCCCGAGGTTGTAGAGGATCCCCTTCATCTCGTCATCCACCGGCACTTTTCGGAACTTGTCAAAGGCCATGTCGAGCATCCCTTGGCTCTGGAAGGAGAGCCCGAGCATCCGGGTGGTCTCTGCGGATTCCCCTTCGATCTTCTCCTTGCGGGTCTCTGTGACAAAATATTTGGCACTGACCACCCCGATGTATCCAAAAATCAGTTGGAGAAGGGGGTAGGTGATCTGGATCCAGAGTCCCCGGGACACAAACAGGTAAAACGCGCCTGCGACAAGGAAGAAGAGAAGCAGGATAAAGGCGATGCCCGAGAAGATGGCCTTCAGACGGGGCAGAACAAAGGTGATCAGCGCACCCGTGAAAAGAATCATCGCGAACCCGGCTGCCGCGTCCCATCCGGGCTTTCTGATGAATTGCCGGTTCAGCATGGCCCACATCGTGTTGGCGGTAAATTCACCCACTGACATGACCTGATCAGCGGCGGTGCTGATCGGATTCAGTATGCCCGGGGCTGTGGGGGTCACCAAGACGATCCGGTTGTTGAACACATGGTTCGGGATTTTGTCGCTGATGACATCAAAAAATGGATAACTCTTAAAGGAACCCTGAGGCCCTTTGAAGCTGACCAAGAGCCTCGTTTCCGAGGCTATGGGGATATCCAGGAAGTCCAAGGAGATGCTCTTGCCGGCAGTCACTTGGATATTCTCATTGGGAACACCGAGAGAAAGCGCGGCCAGTCTCAGGGCAAAAGAGGGAATATGGAGGTCCTGATAGCGGTACAGCAACTCTTCCCATCTCACCTTCCCGTCCATGTCATATGAAAGGTTGACGTGCCCAATATCGGCCGATGCTTGCAGAAAAGAGGGAATGGGCATGCTGACCTCATTGGCCTTGGGGCATTCCAATCTCTCGGGTGCGGTTATTTTTCCGATGGCATGCCCCTTGAGAAGGTTGATCTCTTTTTTGGCGTCACCTGCGACATCGGGATTTTTGAAATAGACCGGAAGCACGACTTTTCCAGATTTTTCCAAGGATTCTGCAAGTTTGCTGTCGCTGTCCAGCCTTGACCGGGCCTTGTTCACCGCCTCAAGGGCCTCTGTGACTTTTCCGGAACCCTCATCAGTGGCAAGCCCGGCCAGTTCCTGGGCCAAGTATCCGAGTTCCCTCAATGCGGCACTTTCTGACGGTTCGCTGTAAATGATGTTCAGCCCGATGATTCTGGGGTTGGCCGCATTGATCTTGTCAATGCCCTTGGCCAGCTGTGAGCGGGGCCAAGGCCATCGGCCCAGCTTCTCCACGGATTCATCGTCAATGTTGACCATGACGATGTTGCTCTCACTCTTCGGGCTTCCTCTCAGCCCCATTCGAATGTCATAGAGTTTCCGCTCCAGTGTGTCGAATAAATCCACCCGCATATATGCGAGTCCCAGAAAAATAAGCGTGATGCCCACTCCCAAGCAGATTGTCGGATATTTTTTCAGAATCCCCATGTCAAATTTTCCATATGTTTCATCAAAAGAACCAAACTCTTGCCCTTAATCCTGCTCTTGCTCTCAATCCTGTTAATTCAATAGTTCGGACAGTTTTTGAAAATTATGAGGATCAGAAAATGTAACCTGTTGAAATCAGCAAATCCTTTAAAATCAACGGGTTACAAAAACTGTCCGAACCATTGTCAATTTTAATCTTGCTCTTACCCAAATTGAGCGATTCTTTGGCCTGAACATGATTCCTTCCCTGCAATTCCAAGGGTTCGGCGATTTTCGGGCTTTCACCCATTGGGTGAAAGCCCTGAAATGGGCAAACCCTTCAATGTCAGAACATCAGCCAGTTTTGCTGACAGGAATCGCTCAATTTAGGTCTTGATCCTAATCTTGCTCTTAATCTTGGGCATGAGCTTGGAACTTATGGATATGTGACTGAATAACTTACTGATTATAACGCTTTTCGGGGAGGCCGCCTGCCCGTGAACGTGCATGTGCACGTTCACGTGAACTTGCACGTGAATGTTCATTTGTGGGCAAGTTCGAGTTCAAGTTCAAGTTCAAGTTCAAGTATAAGTTCAAGTTCAAGTTCACGTTCACGTTCAAGTTCACGTTCACGTTCAAGGCCTCCCCTAAATCCGTTATAATCAGATAACTTACCGTGTCCATTCGATTAAGAGCACGATTAAGATTAAGGGCCATTGTCAATCACTCCCGTGCCTTCTGTCGGAAAGTGATTTTCTCGAAACAATCATCAAGGTTGACAAATTTTGCTCCCCTGAAAATCCCGAAAAACTTTTGGCCAAGTACCTTGATGATGTCAGAAAACGGTTTCTGATTCTCCCGTTGCTGAGGGCAAAAGGCATGTATGATGGGTTTATATGAAAATTGGCCATATGTCAATCAAAAATCAAAAATTAAAAATGGGCATCCTTCAAAAAGCTGGAAATGGTTTACATTTTCATATGACCCCCTTCCCGGCAGAGCGGTTCATTCGCGAATGCGGATATGTGATGATATATTGTCAAAAATGTTAAAAAATGCCATTGACCTTTGTTAAAAAATGTTTATCCTTCTCTCTATGAAGGCAAAAGACGTATTGAGAGTTCTGAGAATAACCCGCCCGACACTGACAAAATATGTCAGAAATGGAACCATCAAGGTCAGCATTCTTCCAAACGGCCGGTATGACTATGATGAACACTCTGTTTACGGTTTCTTCAACAAAACCATGCCACGGGGCACCGTCATCTATGCAAGGGTTTCCGGTCCGGAACAGAAGAAGGAATTGGACCATCAGATTGAACTGTTGAAGGCATACTGTTTTCAGAACGGCTGGCGGATCAACCGGGTTTATCAGGATATTGGCGGAGGCCTTTCCTTTGAAAATCGCAAAGACCTCTTTGTCATGATGGATGAAATTCTTGAGCATAAAATCAGACGGGTGATCGTCAGCCACAAGGACCGTCTGAGCAGGACCGGTTTTGAGCTGTTTGCCCATCTGTTCGGCAAATTTGGTGCTGAAATGGTGGTGATGTCAGATATCGGATCTGAAAAACTGGATGCCCGGGAAATTTCTGGGGATGTTGTCTCATTACTTCATTGCTATTCAATGCCGTTTTGCAGTAAACGCGTCAAACGACTGGTCCAAGGGATCATCCCCTCGGACCAAACGTGAACATGAACATGAACGTGAACTCCAGCGTGGCACACACCGTGAGGTTCAAGGGAATTCCTGAGCCTTTGAACCTGAACTTGGCGCACATCAAAGGTTCACGTTCAGGTTCAAATAAAATTTGTTTTGAAAGGAGTCAGTTCATTGTCAGACATACTTGGAGAAATGCGGCGCACCCACCACTGTTGCGAGCTGGGCGCGAGTGATATGGGTAAGGAAGTGACCCTGATGGGATGGGTGCAACGCCGAAGAGACCACGGCGGGGTCATATTTGTGGACTTGCGGGATCGGGAAGGAATCACCCAAGTGGTCTTTGACCCTCGAGTGGACAAATCGGGTCATGAGAAGGCCCACGCCATCCGAAGTGAATATGTGCTCGGGGTGCGCGGAAAGGTGGAGAGGCGGCTGGAAGGGATGGCCAACCCCAAGCTGAAAACTGGCGAGATCGAGGTCTTTGTGACAGCACTCAAAATTTTGAACGCCGCGGCCACCCCGCCCTTTCTCATCGAAGATGATGCGGATGTGTCCGAAAGCATCCGCCTGACATACCGTCACTTGGATCTGCGGCGACCCGCCCTTCAGCGAAATGTCAGGTTGAGGCACAGAGCGGCCGCGATGGTGCGGGGATACTTGGATGACTTGGGGTTTCTCGACATTGAGACCCCGTTTCTGACACGCAGCACCCCCGAAGGCGCAAGGGATTACCTCGTCCCCAGCCGCGTGAGTCCGGGAGCGTTTTACGCGTTGCCCCAGTCCCCCCAGATATTCAAGCAGTTGTTCATGATATCCGGGTTTGACCGCTATTATCAAATTGTCCGCTGTTTCAGGGATGAGGACCTGCGCGCGGACCGCCAGCCGGAGTTCACACAGATTGACATTGAAATGTCGTTTGTGGGAGAGGAGGAGGTGATGGCACTTTCCGAAGGGATGATGGCGGCGCTTTTCCAAGGAGTTCTGGGAAAATCGCTTCCACTTCCCTTTCAGCGGATATCATATGATGACGCCATGGACCGATACGGTCTTGACCGACCGGATATCCGTTTTGAATTGGAACTCAGGGACATCTCGGATATTGTGAAAGGGGCCGGATTCAAGGTCTTTTCGGATGTGGTGAGAAAAGGGGGGATGGTCAAAGCCCTGAATGCAAAGGGGTGTATCCATCTTTCCCGGAAAGAGATTGATGACCTGACAGAATTTGTCGCGATTTACAGGGCCAAGGGGCTGGCATGGATAAAGGTCAAGGAGGATGCGTGGCAGTCCCCCATTGCGAAATTTTTCAGCGAGGAGGAGAAGGCGGCCTTGATGCAACGGATTGACATGGAGCCGGGGGATCTGGTCTTTTTTGTCGCGGACACCCCGAAAGTGACCCATGAGGCCTTGGGCCATCTCCGGAATCACTTGGGGAAGAAGCTGGGACTGATTGACGAGAATGAATTCAGGTTTGTCTGGGTCACGCATTTCCCCATGTTTGAGTACGATGAGACTGAAAAGCGGTATCAGGCCCTGCACCATCCGTTCACCTCGCCTTTTGAGGCGGATTATGGCCGGCTGAAAGATGATCCCTTGTCCGTAAAGTCCCGGGCGTATGATCTGGTGCTGAACGGCTCTGAGATCGGGGGCGGAAGCATCCGTATCCATCAGAGGGAGTTGCAGGAGCGAGTGTTTGAGGCGTTGAACATGGACCGAGCAGAATATGAGGAGAAATTCGGCTTCCTCCTCTCGGCCCTCGATTCAGGCGCGCCTCCACATGGGGGAATCGCCTTCGGATTTGACCGGTTGGTGACGCTTCTCTGCGGGGAGCCGTCCATCCGGGATGTGATCGCGTTCCCGAAAACCCAGAAGGCATCCTGCCTGTTGACCCATGCCCCGTCAGAACCGGGCAAGGCCCAGTTGGAAGAGCTCTTTTTGAGAGTCAGGAAGCCGGCTTAGTCCTGCGACGCTCGGATTGCCAAATCCGAACCATTCACACACTCGGCTCAGTCCCGCGCTCGGCTCAGTCCCGCGACGCTTGATTCAGTCCCGCGCTTGATTCAGTCCCGCGCTCGGTTCAGCCCCGCGCTCGGTTCGGATTG
>JAOZRQ010000571.1 GCA_029940115.1 Desulfobacterales bacterium | reverse complement strand
CCCCGTCCTCGCTCCCGCCGGATTGCCAAATCCGGCGGGATGGGGTTCGGATTTGGCAATCCGAACCGAGCGTGGGGTGAAGTCACTGCTCCCGCCGGATTGCCAAATCCGGCGGGATGGGGTTCGGATTTGGCAATCCGAACCGAGCGTGGGGTGAAGTCGACGGGTTTTACCGAATACTTACCCTTCATTTTGAGGAAAGAAACCCGGCTTTTTCTTGCAGTTGGGACGCCCGTTTGGGAAAAAAGCTTGCCCCCGACGTCCCCCGATTAAAGACGTCGGGGGCAAGTTTTTATCGGGGGCCGGGTTTCTCGCCCATTCTCGAATTTTTGTCCTATTACACTAAGGGAGTTCACAAGAAATAAACCACCCATTTCAGAGAAAAAACGCCCTGTTTTCAGGCAGTAGAGATGCGAAAGCGGGTAGATTACCTCTTGGAAGTTCCCTAAGGATACCATATAAAATGATGAGACGTCAACCGATATCGAACCGATCTTTGTCAAGTAAAGCCCTGCCTGTGGTCTTCATGTTTTCGGGACAGGGCTCCCAGTATTATCATATGGGAGGGGAACTATTTAAAAGGAACGATCTTTTCCAAAGGGAGATGCGACGACTGGATGCCCTTGCCATTGACTTCTTGGGGGAATCCATGATTGACCGCGTGTATGACGTCAACCGGCGAAAAGGGGACGCGTTTGACCGTCTCCTCTACTCCCATCCGGCCCTGTTCATGCAACAGTATGCCCTGAGCCAAGTTCTTTCGGATTTGGGAGTGAGGCCGGACGTCGTCTTGGGAAGCAGTCTGGGGGAGTTTGTCGCCGCGGCCGTTGCCCGGGTGATCTCCGTCCAGGACGCCCTCTCCGCTGTCATCCAGCAGGCAAGGGATCTGGAAGAACATTGCCCGCCCGGGGGAATGCTGGCCGTGCTGCATGACCCACAACTGTATGAGGCGACACCTCTGATCCGTGAGAACAGCGAACTGGCCGGGATCAACTTCGATTCTCATTTCACGGTTTCGGGAACACGCGAAGGGCTGCACCGAATTTCCGACTTTTTGAATGAGAGAGGCATCAATCACCTCCTGCTGCCTCTGACCCGGGGCGTCCATTCTTCGCTCATTGATCCGGCAGGTCCTCCTTATACGGCGTTTCTCAGGCAGATATCGTTCAATCCGCCTGAAATCCCATTTGTCTCCAGTTGCCGCGCAGACCTGATGAAAGCGATCCCTCCCGATTATTTTTGGGAGGTTGCCAGGAGGCCGATCCGCTTTCAGGAGACGATCCGGAAATTGGAGAGCAAGGGCGATCACATCTATCTGGATCTGGGGCCCTCGGGCACACTGGCCAACTTTGTCGCATATCTTCTTGACAACGACTCGGATTCGGTGTATATGCCGATCCTGACACCGTTTGGCAAAGATGAAGCCCGTTTTGAAAAGGCGATGAACCATTTTTTGAAACCTCTTGCCCCGATGTCAGCATATAAGACCTACGAGGTTTTTGAAACCTCGTAGGTCTTTGAAGCAAAAACTTTTGATCAGGTACTTACCAAGCTTTGCACGGCAGATCCCCCTGCCCGATGTCAGGCTGGAGCGCATCCCCGGCCGGAGGGCATGTCACATTCAAAAGAAAGGCGACAACATGAAGGCATATCTGTTTCCGGGACAAGGGTCCCAGAAAAAAGGGATGGGAGACTCTCTCTTTGACGAGTTTCCAGAAATGACAGCGACAGCCGATGAGGTTTTGGGTTACAGCATAAAGGAACTCTGTCTCGAAGATCCGGACGATCTTCTGGAGCAGACCGACCACACCCAGCCCGCATTATATACAGTCAATGCCCTGATGCTGATGCGACACAGGGCGGATGTGGGTGATGGGGGGCCTGATTACTTGGCTGGTCACAGCCTCGGGGAATACAATGCCCTGTCCGCGGCCGGCGCGTTCGATTTTGAGACCGGTCTCAGGCTGGTGAGGGAGAGGGGCAGACTGATGTCCCTAGTCCGGGACGGGGCCATGGCCGCAGTGATCGGCCTTGAAGCGGAGAAAATAGAGATACTTCTCCAAGAGAACGGCCTCACGAGCATCAGCATGGCCAACTACAACTCGCCCTTGCAGATCGTCCTGTCGGGTGGCGAGGAGGAGATTGAGAAGGCCGGGCCGATTTTCAAGGATGCGGGCGTGAAACATTATCGCCCCCTGAAGGTCAGCGCGGCATTCCATTCCCCATACATGAAGGACGCGGCAGACGCGTTTGCCCGTTTTGCGGAACCATTCACATTTGGGGAGCCGACCATTCCGGTGATCGCCAATGTCACGGCACAGCCCCACGGGAAGAAGGATGTGAAGGAACTGCTGGTGGCCCAGATCACCTCCCCGGTGCGATGGACCGACACGATCCGACATCTCACCGAACAAGGGGTGACGGACTTCAAATCAATCGGTCCCGGAAGCGTCCTGACCGGCCTTCTCCGCAGAATACGCATGGAAGAGGCGGAGATGCGGGAAGCCAAAGGGAATGCTCCGACCGCACCCCAGGCCACAGACACTCCACCGCCAACGGACAACAAACCACCCGCCACCGACAACAGCCCACCGCCAACGGACAACAAACCACCCGCCACCGACAACAGCCCACCGCCAACGGACAACGGGCAACCCGTCACAGACAACAGCCCACCGCCAACGGACAACGGGCAACCCGCCACGGACAACAGCCCACCGCCAACGGACAACGGGCAACCCGCCACAGGCCCGCCACCGACAACTGGCCTCATCACTCCACAAAATCTGGGAAGCCCGGCATTCAGAGAGGCATACAACCTCAAGTATGCGTATCTCACTGGCGCGATGTTCCGGGGAATCGCCTCGAAGGAGCTGGTCATCGCGATGGGCAGGGCTGGCATGATGGGCCATCTCGGAACCGGCGGCATGGAACTGAATGAGATCGAGGAGGCGATCCGGGACATCCGGGCCGCGCTGGACGGAAAGCCGTATGGGCTGAATCTGTTGCACAACCATTACGATCCGGACGCGGAGGAGAAGCTCATTGATCTTTATCTGAAACATGACGTGGAACATGTCGAGGCGGCCGCGTACATGCAGATGACCCCAGCCCTGGTCCGTTACCGGCTCACCGGGTTGCGCCGGGAGGACGGCCGCATCACGGCCTCCCACAAGGTGATGGGAAAGATCTCCCGACCCGAGGTGGCCGAGGCGTTTCTGAACCCCGCGCCGGAGCGGATCGTCAAGAAACTGCTTGAGGAGGGGAGGATCACCAAGGAACAGGCGGACCTTTCCAAGATGATGCCGATGGCCGACGCGATCTGTGCGGAAGCCGACTCTGGGGGGCACACCGACGGCGCGTCGGCCTACGCGCTCTTCCCGGCCGTCCACCGGCTGCGTGATGACATGATGGAAAAATACGGTTATGAAAACCAGGTCTTTGTCGGCGCGGCCGGCGGCATCGGCACCCCCGGATCCGCGGCCGCGGCCTTTGTCCTCGGAGCCGACTTCATCCTCACCGGATCCATCAACCAATGCACGGTGGAGGCTGGGATGAGCGACGTGGTGAAGGACATGCTTCAGGGGATGAACGTGCAGGACACCGACTACGCGCCTGCCGGGGACATGTTCGAGACTGGCGCAAGAGTCCAAGTCCTCAGAAAGGGCGTATTCTTCCCGGCCCGGGCGAACAAGCTGTACGACCTGTACCGATACCACAATTCCGTGCATGAGATTGACGAGAAGACGAAGAGACAGCTTCAGGAGAAGTATTTCAAGCGGAGCTTCGACGAGATATGGGAAGAGACCCGGACCTTCTTCTCACAGCGTGATCCCGAACAGATCAGGCGGGCCGAAAAGAGTCCCAAGCACAAGATGGCCCTGATCTTCAGGTGGTACTTCGGACACACCACACGGATCGCAAATGAGGGCATCGAGACGGAGAAGGTGAACTTCCAGGTGCATACCGGCCCCGCGCTGGGCGCCTTCAACCAATGGGTGAGGGGGACCGATTTGGAGGACTGGCGCAACCGTCATGCGGACCAGATCGGGGAGAGGCTGATGCAGGAGGCATCCGACCTGCTGAACCAGCGGTTCGCGGAGATGAGACCTGCTCATGATGGGAGATTGTGAGGACACCAAAAAGCTTGCCCGGAGTGCAAAGCTTGCCCGGAGTGCAAAGCTTGCTTTGTGAGTCGTGCAAAAAGGTCGCCCAACTACAAGGATGGCTCATAAGAAGGGGCTTCGGCCTAACTAACTACAAGGATGGCTTATAAGAAGGGGCTTTGGCCCAACTACAAGGATGGCTTA
>JAOZRQ010000570.1 GCA_029940115.1 Desulfobacterales bacterium | reverse complement strand
ACTCACAAACACACAAACACACAAACTCAGAAACTCACAAACTCACAGACTCACAAACTCACAAACTCTTTAAACTGATTCACATAGGAGGACTTATGGAAAAGAATGCTCTTTCAGATCACGGAATGAACCGCCGGAAGTTTCTGTGGATGACGTCCATGTCCGCGGCCGGTGTGCTGGTCGGGTGCGCGATCAATCCGGTCACTGGCAAGAAACAGTTCATGCTCATGTCCCAAGAACAGGAGATCCAGGTTGACAAGCAGCACTCGCCCCATCAGTTTTCCTCGGACTACGGTGTGTTGCAGGACAAGGCGTTGAACAACTATATCAACAGCGTCGGCAAAAAGCTCGCGCCGAAGACCCACCGTCCCAACATGCCTTATTCCTTCCAAGGTGTGAACGCGACCTATGTGAACGCGTACGCGTTTCCGGGAGGGAGCATCGCGGCGACCCGGGGAATCCTGCTTCAGCTCGACACCGAGGCGGAACTCGCCGCGCTCATGGGCCATGAGCTGGGCCATGTGAATGCGCGTCATTCCGCCGAACAGATGTCCAAGGGGAAATTGGCCAATCTTGGGATCGCGCTCGCCTCGGCTTACATCGGGAAAAAATATTCCCAGTATGCGGAACTGGCCCAAACGCTGGGGATGATGGGTGCGAGCGCGTTGCTCGCATTTTACAGCAGGGACAATGAGCGCGAGGCAGACGCCTTGGGGAATCAGTACATGGTCAAGGCCGGCTACAACACCACCGGGTTTGTGGGGCTGATGGAGATGCTGAACAGCCTTCCCAAGCATCAGTCCGGCTTGACCGATATCCTGTTCGCCACCCATCCCATGAGCGACGAACGGTATCGCGCCGCGATGGAGAACGCGTTCGAAAAACACCAATCCTCTCAGTCGCTTCCCCTGCACAGAGAGCGATATATGGACCACACCTCAAGGCTTCGGGCCATGAAGGGCGCGATTGACGGTATGCAGAAAGGGGAGACCCTCATGGCACAGAAAAAATATGGCCAAGCCGAGGGGAATTTCCGAAGCGCATTGAGGCAGGTTCCGGATGACTATGCGGGAAACCTGATGATGTCGAAATGCCTGCTGGCCCAGAAAAAGAACGCCGAGGCCGAACGGTTCGCGAATACCGCCAAGCGGGCCTACCCGTCGGAGGCCCAAGCCTATCACCTGAGCGGATTCGCCAAAATCCAGAGACGGAACTTCAATTCCGCTCTCCAGGACTTCTCAAGGTATGACCGCCTCCTGCCCGGCAACCCGAACACCTCTTTCTTCAGAGGCCGTGCCTTTGAAGGAATGCGGAGACGAAAGGAAGCCGCAACCGAATACAATCGTTACCTTCGGTCGGTTCAGCAGGGGCCCCAGGCAAAACATGCCCATCAACAATTGGTGAACTGGGGCGTCATCAAGAAAAAATAATCAGTCGTCACAAAGAATGACCATCTCGTTCCCACGCTTCGCGTTACTGCCATTAAGCTGTGTACAGGACAAAAAATAAAGATTGGGGAAAGAAACCCGGCTTTTTCTTGCAGTTGGGGAGTCGGCTTGCTTGGGAAAAAGCCGGGTTTCTCGCCCATTCCCGAATTTTTGTCCTGTACACAGATAATTTTAGGTGGATTGTTTTTTTTGATAAATTTATGATTGATAGATTTGGGGCTAAATTTTGTGAATGAAATTGGAGAAGTGGAAAATGTAAGACCAGCTGTTTTGGATTGTCATGATGGTCATAAGAATGGGAGATTGTTGAAAATGAGTCGAGCCATATTTGAAACAATAGAGTCTATTTTGAGTCAGATTAATCCCTTTAGTTTAGATATTAAACGATTAAGGTATGTTTCTGGCTTGCTAGCAATTTTAAGTCTTTTTTCTGCTTTATTTGAAAATAATAGATCTTTAGCTGCTGAATTTGAGAGAGTGAAAGGAATATGTCGGACAGAGAAGCAACCTAGAATTGTTAATGGAGAAAATGTTTTTTTCATCCTCGACGTGGAGAAGAAGATTATTTTGATTATGATTTAGCTTTTGTTCCTACTAAGGCCCATTTCATATGACTTGATACTGATTTTTCGATTTAACATACTGAAATTTAAGGACACATAGAGCTAATTCAGTATCAAGTCATTTGAAATGCGCTATAATATGGCAGATTCTAATTTATTGCCAGTTAGATTATCTTTTGAAATAGCTGGTGATATAATGGCTAAGGGAGTTGCTTTGTTAGTCAAGGTAGAATAAGTGAATATGGGCCATTAGCCTCAAATCTTGAAGCTGCGGCTTTGGAAGTAATAAGTAATTCAGATTGCAAAAAAGAATTTGAAGAAACCGGTTATCCTATAACAAATAGTATGGTTTGTGGAGTCGATGGTATTCCTTGTATGTTTGATAGTGGTAGTGGTTTATTTATATTAGTGAGAGGAGAAGATGGAGTCTTAAAAATGTATTTCTTGGGTGTGCCTAGTTGGATTGTGGATTGTGACGGTAATTATCCGGTGGGCTTTGCACGTGTTGATGATTTTTTTAAGAAATTGGATATTAATGGTGATGGGGTTAGAGATTTAGGTGATTTAATTTTGGCTTTGAAGGTATTATCTGGTGATGCTACTCAAGATGTTAAAAAAGAAGCTGATGTTAATGGTGATGGTAGAATAGGTCTTGCAGAAACAACAGCCCTTCTGAATCATCTTGCTCAAAAAATGCGTGGTAGTATTAAATGCTCGCCAAAAGGAAACATATGAAGAACAGCTCTTCAAAAAAGATTGACTGCCATAACATGACCCGGCGGAAGTTTCTATGGCTGATGTCGCTCTCGACGACCGGGCTTCTCATCGGTTGTTCGGAGAATCCGGCCACAGGGGAGAGGCAGTTCATGATCGTGTCGAAAAACGCCGAGATCCAGATGGACAAGGAGAATTCGCCCCATCAGATATCCTCGGATTACGGTGCGCTTCAGGATAAGGGCCTGAGGCATTACATAGGTGAGATAGGGAAAAAGTTGGCCCCCCTGACCCACCGCCCAAACATGCCCTATTCCTTCCAAGGGGTAAATGCAACGTATGTGAACGCGTATGCCTTCCCCGGAGGAACCATCGCGACGACCCGGGGGATTCTCCTGAAACTGAGTGACGAGGCCGAACTTGCCGCGTTGTTGGGTCATGAATTGGGGCATGTGAACGCCCGTCACACGGCCCGGCAGATGTCAAAGCGGACATTGACCTCCCTCGCGGTGGCCGGGCTGAAGGCTTATGTGAGCCGGAAACATGCCGAATACACAGAACTGGCCGGCAAGCTGGGGATGCTGGGCGCGGGCGCGCTCCTCGCCTCGTACAGCAGGGAAAATGAACGGGAGGCAGATTCGCTGGGGAATGCGTATATGGTCAAGGCCGGTTACAGCACCGCTGGCTTTGTGGGGCTGATGGAGATGCTGAACCAGCTCTCAAAGCGCAAATCCGGCATAACCGACCTGCTCTTCGCGACCCATCCCATGAGCAAGGAACGCTACGAGACAGCGATCCAAGAGGCAAAAGAGAAATACGCCTCTTCGGAACAGCTTCCGGTAAACCGGGAACGCTACATGGATGAAACATCGAGGCTTCGGGCCATCAAAGGTGCCATTGAGGACATGCAGAGAGGAGATATCCTCATGACGAGACAGACTTATGGAAAAGCCCGGGCCTATTTTCAGAGGGCATTGAAACAGGCGCCTGGTGATTACGCGGGGCTTCTGATGATGTCAAAATGTCTGGTGGCTCAGGGGGAGAGCATGAAAGCCCAGCGATATGCCGAACAGGCCAAGCAAGTCTATCCGAGAGAGGCCCAAGCCCACCACCTCAGCGGGTACATCAAAGTGAAACAGAAGGCCTTTGAGTCCGCGTACCAGGATTTCAGCAGATATGAACGGCTCCTGCCCGGAAGCCCCAACAGCCCGTTTTTCAAAGGACTTGCATTGGAAGGCATGCAGAAGCGAAGAGAGGCCGCAACCGAATACAACCGATACCTTCAATCCGTACAAAAGGGAGACTATGCAAAACATGCATACAATCGCCTGACCACATGGGGGTATGTCCAGACGAAGAATTGATGGGTCTGGCTCTCGGCTCTGGGGTCTGGGCTCTTGGCTCGGGGTTCTGGACTCTTGGCTCTGGACTCTGACTCTGGGGTCTGGTCTGGGCTTTCGGCTCGGGGTTCTGGACTCTCGGCCCTGGCTTGTGGGCTCCAGTTTCAGGCCGTTTGAATGTTTCTGGTTCTAACGGTTTTTGTGGTCTCCGATACGGGCTGGGAATTGTGATCCGCGGATGAACGC
>JAOZRQ010000932.1 GCA_029940115.1 Desulfobacterales bacterium | reverse complement strand
ATCACTGCTTAACCCTTAACTCATCAACTCATCAACTCATCAACTCATCAACTCACCAACTCATCAACTCATCAACTCATCAACTCATCAACCCTGAAGGAAAGGATGAAATGAAAAAGTA
Source organism: Desulfobacterales bacterium (assembly GCA_029940115.1). Classification (GTDB taxonomy): domain Bacteria; phylum Desulfobacterota; class Desulfobacteria; order Desulfobacterales; family 4be13; genus JAOZRQ01. The sequence goes on along the minus strand of JAOZRQ010000932.1, from coordinate 1,096 downwards.
TTATGCTTTATTTGTCTGTGCGGGTCTTCTGTGCCTCATTCTGGTTTCCAAATCCCTTCAGATCACGTCCACCACCGAATTCTGCATGTCTTGTCATGAAATGAAGCACTATAAGGACGAGCTTGAGAAATCGAGTCATGCCGTGGACAAGGACAAGAAGCCGATCCAATGCAGACAGTGTCACATCCCCGACAGTCTGGGACACAAATATCTCACTGTAAAAGCGTTTCTCGGGATGAAAGATGTGATTGTCCATTATATCGGAAATCCTGATGAGCTTGACCGCAGACACATGCAAAAATTTGCCCGTCGATTCATACCTGACGAGAACTGTCTCGGCTGTCATCAGGATCTCCATAAGGATGCCAAAGAGAAGGCGATTTCCGAAATCGGAAGGCTGGCCCATGATGCGTATTTGGGAAAAAATGGGAACACAAAGCGGAATTGTGCAGGTTGCCATTTCAACATGGCCCATCTTCCCGAATTTGACCGGCGGTTCCCTTTTAATGCGGAATTTGCCAAAAGACTTCCCCTGAAAGGAGTTTCGGAGAATGACATTGTTCAGCCAAATTAACGAGCGTATGACGAGCCGTTTCGGGTGCTACTGGGGCGCGCTCATCCCTTTTTGTGCGGTCTCCTTCCTGGCGATTTTCATCATTTATGCCAATCTGGCATTTCCTGAAAACAGATGTGACGCGGTGAGACACCTTGAGCCGACCGAAACCACAACGGACTGTTTTCTCTGTCACACAAAGACGACCCCCAAAATCGCCCAGGACTGGTATGACAGCAAACACGGCGTGACCCTGGTGAAGTGCTTTGTGTGCCACGGCCAGCCCGATGGAAAGGGTTCTGTGCCGTTTGCCGTTGACCCGGATGTGGACACCACCTGCAGAAAGTGCCACGATCCGAGCATCAGAAGAATGGAGCGGAAATACGGACTCAGCCCCAGGTGCAACAGTTGCCATCCGTATCATCAGAACTCGATTCACCATGAGGCGTATGTGAAACCGGTTGCCAAAAAGAGGGTGGATTGAGTTGGATGCTTGATGCTTGAAACTTGATGCTTGATGCTTGAAACTTGATGCTTGATGCT
>JAOZRQ010000102.1:13776-15851 GCA_029940115.1 Desulfobacterales bacterium | reverse complement strand
TGATCAAGCTCAAACATCCAATATCAAGCATCAAACATCCAATATCAAGCATCAAACATCCAGATCCAGGCATTGATCATCGTTTCGGCCACCCTGCTCCCGCCGGATTGCCAAATCCGGCGGGCGGCCTGGATTTGGCAATCCAGGCCGGGCAAGGTTGGTCCAAACGATGATCAAGCTCAAACATCCAATATCAAGCATCAAACATCCAATATCAAGCATCAAGCAAGCTCAAACATCCAATATCAAGCATCAAACATATTATCAAGCATCAAGCCCAAACGCGGTATGAAGCGCCCGAACTGCGAGTTCTGCCTTGCCCTCCTCGACGACGCAGGATATCCGGATCTCCGAGGTGCTGATCATGATGATGTTGATGTTTTCGGCGGCCAGCGCGGAGAACATCTTCGACGCCACCCCGGTATGACTCTTCATGCCGATGCCGGTGACCGAGACCTTTGCGATGTTTTCATCCCCCATCACCTCCTCCGCACCGATATTTTCCGAAATCTGCCGGCCGATATCCATGGCCCTTTTGAAATCCCCCTTTAAGACGGTGAAGGTCAGATCGGTCTCCCCGCTGGCGCGGGTGTTCTGAATGATCATATCCACATTGATGCCTGATTCCGCGACAGGGGCAAATATCTTCGCGGCGATCCCCGGCTGATCCGGAACCTTTTTCAGGGTGATCCGGGCCTCATTCTTGGTGTAAGTGACGCCGGACACCACCGGACGCTCCATGTCATGATCTCCGTTGACAACCATGGTTCCTTCCTCCTCACTAAATGATGATCTCACATACAGGGGGACACTGTGTTTCAGTGCAAACTCAACCGACCGGATATGCAACACCTTCGCGCCGAGGCTCGCCATCTCAAGCATCTCCTCACAGGAGATTTTGTCCAGCTTTCTGGCCTTGCCGCACACATTGGGATCTGCGGTGTAAACGCCATCAACATCCGTGAATATCTCGCATTTGTCCGCGTTCAGCGCGGCCGCGATGGCCACCGCGGAGGTGTCTGATCCCCCCCGCCCCAGTGTGGTGATGTTCCCATTCCGGTCCATCCCCTGAAATCCTGCCACAACCACAATGTTGCGTTCTGCAATCAGCTCCCTTATCCGCTCCGCGCCGATGTCAACAATGCGGGCGTTGCAGTAGGTGCAGTCCGTCATCACCTCCGCTTGGAAGCCAAGCAGGGACATGGCTGGATAGTTCATCGATTTCAGGGTCATGGCCAGAAGGGCCGCGGTGGTCTGCTCCCCTGTGGCAAGCAGGACATCCATCTCACGTCTGTCAGGAAGTTCTGCCATCTCATTGGCCAGACCGATCAGGTTGTCGGTGACGCCCGCCATTGCCGAGAGGATGACCACCATGTCATCTCCCTGATCAAAATATTTTGCGACTCGCTTCGCAACATTCCGAATCCGTTCAGGATTGGCGACCGAAGTGCCGCCGAATTTTTGTACAACCAACGCCATTTTCACTCCTCGTTTCCGGATTGTCCGTACGCTTTGATCCCCGACAAAAAACGTCGGGACAAGCCTTGTACATCTCCTTACCCGGAATTCCTCCTCATCCCCGACAAAAAACGTCGGGGACAAGCCTTGGGCATCCATCAGCGCATATTTCCCTGCCCGTGTCGGGCACGATAGGGTGTCATCCGAAGGCTGCGTCTTAATTGATGGAACATTATATTAAACGTGAAACGTGATGCGTGATCTGCATGCCGTGGTTCATGCCTCACGTTTCAAAACTTATCTTAATTTTCGGCAACATCTTGCTGACGCTCGATTTCATCAATCGCTCCCGCCCATGCAGGATCATCCTTGATGTAGCCCGAACAAGTCCCAAGGGGTATTGTGGCGAAGAGGACCTGATAATGTTACCGATGAAGTTTCAAGTGGTTCTTCTCGGGATTCTATGGCAAGCAACTCTGCTGAATCAACCTTGCCAATTTCTTTGTCCTGCTTCTTATCCTGAATGATATCGAAGTTTCTCCGATACTCAATTTCATCAGATAATTCCATCCATGAGGGATCATTCTTGAATGCTCCGAATGATTCCCAAGGGGTCT
>JAOZRQ010000102.1:5730-13751 GCA_029940115.1 Desulfobacterales bacterium | reverse complement strand
CGGTTCGGATTCAAATCCCAAGTTTCAAGTTTCAAATCCCAAGTTGAAGCTTTCCTCTTCTTTGAAATGTGTTTTCATGAAGTCTGCAAGATTCGATTCATCGTAAATGATGTTCAGGTCTTTTTTGAGACGTTTCAGGTCTTCATTCACCTCCCTCGCGCGCTGATATCGGGTCTCCTTCTCTTTTTCCAGACATTTCATGACAATTCTGTTCAGCTCGGTCGGGATTTCCGGTCTCAGATTGATGATCGGTTCCAGATCATTCTCCATGATCAGGTTGAAGGCCTTTTCAAGACTGGTCCCTTTGACAAGCATGCGCAACTTGGTGCCGGTCAGCATCTCATAAAAGACGATGCCGAATGAATAGATGTCTGTTCGGTGGTCAGCGGCATCCGAACCCTTTTCCACCTGTTCCGGCGCCATGTATGCGAGCGTGCCCCTGACTTCGCCGGCGGCATCGGCTTCGGGCCCGGTGTTTGCCTTGGAGATGCCAAAGTCCGTTATCTTCACTTCGCCGTTGAATGAGATGAGGATGTTGCTCGGTTTGATATCCCGGTGCACGATGTTCAAAGGGGCTCCCTCACTTTTCTGGGAATGGGCGTATTCAAGTCCCTTCGCGATCTGTGAGGCCACAAAGACTGCCTGTTCGAAGGGAAACGTGTCATTTGGCGTCTTTACAATCTCAGAGAGATTTTTCCCACGGACATATTCCATGACAATGGCATTCTGCTTTTCATAAAAATCAATGATCTGGACGATGTTCGGGTGATACAGGCACGCGGCAAGCTTTGCCTCCTGATTGAACATGGAGATGAATTGCGGATTTTCGGCAAGATGGGGCAACACCCGCTTGATGATGACCGCGCGCCGGAAATCCCCCTTTTCGTTGATCGCCAGAAACAGCTCGGACATTCCCCCTTTTGCCACAGGGCATATGAGCTTGTAGGGGCCGACCTGCCCGAATCCGCCAATGAATTTTTGTCGAAACGCGGAAAATTTGTGTCCAATCGCCTTGACGTTTTCCCATAAGCCTTTGGGAGCCACCCGGGAATTGAGGGATGGCAAAGGCCTGGTCCGGCTGGCTTCCGATTCTGGAATCAGGCTTTCCGGATCCGCGTTGTCTGGGTCACTCCTGACCAGCTCCATATAGAGCGCGGCCATCTGGAATGACGGATCTGCGGACAACACCTGCTCCAACAACTCCATTGCCTTTTCCCTCTGATCCATCTTCAGGCAATCAAGCGCGTGCTGGCAGAGATCCTCCAAGAGCATCTTCTGTTCCACCTTTTTGATTTTCTCAGCAACGCCCGCTTTTTCATACGCGGCAAACGCCTCATCAAATTCATTCTTCTCGTATGCCGTGTCCCCCAGCCTTTCATAGATTTTTTCACATTCCACCATCGCCCCAGCATGGTCGGGGGACAATTCCAATATCCTTTTGTAAACAGTCCGTTGACATCTCTCATCGGGGGTCATCCGGGCTTCCATGAGCAACGTCTGAATCAGGCGGGGGCGAATGGCGAGGGGGGCGGCATCATACAGGGGCTCAAGCAGCTTCAGCGACTCTCCCGTCTCTCCCCGCTCCATGAAGATTTCAGCGAGAAGCAGGGCAGCCTGCAGATGATCCGGATTAAGGGTGCAAACCTGTTGAAGCAGCGAAACCGATTCGTCAAACTTTCCTTCTTCATGGAGCGTGTAGGCTGATTTGAAAATTGGTTCAGCGGAAGCCATGGATTGCCTGATCTCATCCTCGGCCAAGGGGCCGCACTGGACGATCCATCGCCGCAACATCTCTCCCCGAATCCGATATCCATTCTCCTCATGCTGAATGATGTCCCATTTTTCAAGGGATTCAGTGGTCTCATCCAGTTTTCTGACAAATATTCGGGCAATGCTTCCCCTCAGACGCGCCTCAAGTTCATCGCGGACAAGATGCTGGGGGCCCGCCTCAGCCAAAACAGATGCGACGACCCGTTCAGTCAATTCCAAACCATCCCACAGCTGTCTGAGTGGGTCGGCCGCAATATGAAGGACCTTTGTGACGGCGATTTCCATGTCGCGAAAGCGGACCAAGGGAATGTCTTCAGGATCATCGTCATAAAGGCTTTCCCATATCTTATGGCAGAGCAACTGGGTCAGATGGGGATGACCAGCCGTCAGACGCTGAATCTGCGCCAATGCGTCATCCGTCCACTTCAAGGAGGCATTCTGCTTTGACAGATGGACCACCTCTGCCGTCTCTCCCGGTGAAAAATAGGAAACGGGGTAAAACCTGAGGCCATCAAAAAGCGGAAATTGTCTCTTTGAAAGCGGGTCGGGCCGATGGCGGGTCACAAAGACAAATTTGATGCGCGGGGTATCCGAGGATATCAGATCTCGCAGATAGGGAAGCAAGTGGACCTCCGTCTGATTGGCACCCTGATCGTCGGGCAGGTCAAACTCGTCAAAAAGGAGGACAAGGGCGGTCCCTTCAGGGAACTGGGAGAGCACATGGGGAAGAAACGTGTCTTGAAACGCTGCGGAAAAATCGGATTTCAGGCTGGCCACTGGCGGGATGTCAAAGCCATGCAAAATCTGCTTGGAGACATCCCACAGTGCCTCTTTCAGCGGCACCGTCGCGCTGCTCAAGTCGAGGTAAACTGGCGCAAAGGGGCCCTTATGGGGCAGTCTGACGACCAGTTCCTTCAGGACAGAGGTCTTCCCGATGCGGTTCTGTCCATACAGGACCACCGCATTTTTATGGGGATTTCCGAGAATGTGCAACATATCCTGAAGCAGATCCACACGACCGACAAATGCCTTGGTGCCACCCACCGGGGTCTCGCCATTATAGGGGTTTGTATTGAAAATCATACGTCTTGCAATCTTTTTGTCAGCAGATCAGGTATCTTGGCGAATTGACAAAATCCATGCCCGCCGGATTTCTGACTCCATGAGATGGCCAGCTTGGCCGCCGACAGGGTCCGCATTGGACATGCTCCGGGAATCAGGCCGGCTTCAGCTTGATGCACATGGGGTGGAACCTGACCTTGGGACGAATTTACAAGTTGCTGTAAGTACCTGATCAAAAGTTTTTGCTTCAAAGACCTACGAGGTTTCAAAAACCTCGTAGGTCTTATATACAAAAACTTATGATCAGGTACTTACCACAACCTTTTGTCCTGTAAGTACCCGGCCATATATTTTCCAGAATCAGATTCAGAATTGTCAGGGAGCAGTGCCGATTTAGGGGGCTGTGAACTTGAACTTGAACTTGAACCTGAACTTATACTTGAACTTGCCCGCAACTGAATGTCCTCGTTCACGTTCTCGTTCAGACCTTGATCATCGTTTGGACCAACCTTGCTCGGCCTGGATTGCCAAATCCAGGCCGCCCGCCGGATTTGGCAATCCGGCGGGAGCAGGGTGGCCGAAACGATGATCAAGGCCCTCGTTCACGTTCACGTCTCGTTCACGTCTCGTTCACGTTCTCGTGCACGTTCACGTGCATGTTCACGTGCACGTTCTCACGTGCACGTGCACGTTCTCGTCCATGTTCACGGACAGAGCGGCCTCCCCGAAAAGCGTTATAATCAGGAAAAATCATACCAAATTCGGTCAATATATCAAACAAATATTCTATGTACAGGACAAAAAAAGTGAATGGGAAAGAAACCCGGGTTTTTCTGGCGGGAAAAAAGCCGGGTTTCTTGCCAGACAAATATTTCAAAATTCGAAATCAAGTGGATGAAAATTCAAAAATTGGACCGGGATATGGATTCTGTGCAAAACTGGGTATCCAATTGAGCGACCCCTCATCCCTCATCCATCCGTCATTTTTTTCATCGGATGAACATAAAAACGCTTGCCAAAAAAAAATGGCTATGATAAGGATGACTTTGTCGTAAGGGTGAAATAAATTCAACTGGGTATCCGTGGCTGAACAATTTTCCCCATCTTGGCGGATTGACGATCCATCTTGGCGTTTGGGTCTTGGCGTTTGGGTCTTGGCGTTTGGGTCTTGGCGTTTGGGGACAAGTCCGAGCCGAGCGGGGAGGAATGTGGAGCCGGGTTACCTGAATCAAAACCTGTCCCCGACGTTTTTTGTCGAGGAAATGGAGGAGATTATGGAAAGCGTTTACAAGGTAATCGAATTGGTAGGGACGAGCGTAAACTCTTGGGAAGAGGCTGCAAAAAATGCGGTGGAAACGGCCAGCAAATCTCTGAAGAACATGAGGATTGCGGAGGTCGGCAAGCTGGATTTGAAGGTTGAGGATGGGAAGGTTACCGCATATCGCGCCAGAATGAGCCTGTCCTTCAAATATGAATCATAGCGTGGCCTGAACTTTTCACTGGATCGGAAACCTGAAGAGATTGGATTCATAATGGAACTGAGCGTGTCAGGTCATGGTTGCCATGAAAGGACATCCGTCAGGCAGTGAACCATCTTTCGGAATCCTTTGAATATATTAAGGGTTAAGGCTTCCCATACAGCAACTTGCAAAAATTTGATGATCACAAAGAAACCTGGTTTCGCATTCAGGGGCTGGGTCCAGGTGACGCGGCACTGTTTCAGAAACTGGGTTTCCTTATTATGGACTTTGAGAAACCAAGTTTTTTCAAAAAACTTCGTTTCCCGCTTGGGCAGAGAAAAGGCGCGAGGTGCCAATTGTTCCTGCGTTGCAAAAGAATGGAAAAAGTCAGCTTCTGAACGCTCCTGAAAAGGCGTTGACATGAGGGAAAAAAGAAGACTCAAACGCAAGCAGTTGATTTATTACCTGAATGTTTTTGACAGAAACAGCGGTGAGCGCGTGGGCCAGTTGGTCAACATCACCACCGAAGGGCTGATGTTGACAAGCGAGGCCCCTGTCAAGACAAACACCGTTTTCCAGTTGAGACTGGTGTTGCCGGAAGAGATAAAAGGACGTGAGCAGATCACATTTGATGCCAGAAGCATGTGGTGCACAAAAAGCGTCAATCCTGAATTTTATGATATTGGTTTCCAACTGGTGAACATCTCTCAGGAAGCCGCCCAAATTATTGAGAGCCTGATTTTTGGCTTTTCCTTTCAAAGTTGATGAGGGTTGCATGAAAAGAACATCGACAATTTTTCTGCTGGCCTGCTGTTTCTCTCTCTTGGCGTATTCAACAGCGTCAGGGGAACGAACCGTTCGTCTCACCATTCCCGGTTGCGGCGAATGAGGGGCAAACGCGGGGATAAGTTCTATCCTCAACTCCGTGGATGGGGTGATCACTTATGACATTGACACAGGAACCAAGATCGCCGAGGTGGTCTTTGATGAGACCCAGACCGATGTGGAACAAATGTCGAGAAGACTGTCAAATGGGGGATATCCTGTCGAAGATGCCGTATTGCTGAACGCCCCTCCCACAGCAGACGCGGGGCCTGATCAGGCGGTGGGTGGGGGGAGCGTGGTCACGCTGGACGGGTCCGCCTCATCTGATCCGGACGACTCTGTCAGCCATTATCTGTGGGAGCAGACTCAGGGAACCCGCGTGGATATCTCCGACCATCAGACAGATCAGCCAAAGTTTGTCGCTCCGCATGTCATGGGACCAGAACCGGAACTGCTGGTCTTTCGGCTGACAGTCAGTGACAGCGAGTACCTGCAATCGAGGGATACTGTGGTCGTCCATTTGACCGAAACAGGGCAGGGGGATGAGGCCGGTCTGGACATCTGGGTCCGGGCGATGATCCACACTGAGGAGAAAGGCCCCATCAAAGCCATCTGGCAAAAAGGTGGAGAGGATCTGACCCAAGGGGGGCATCAGGTCATATGGGGGTATTTTCATGCCAGCCCCGAGGATGTCACTTGGGGAAGCGAGAACAACCCGGACGTGTTCGTCAAAATCTGGCTTGATGCGGCCGGCAGGATTGATGTGAACTTTTTCCATGTGTCTGTCCCTGACATAGATGTCTATTCGGACCATCTCGGCGACAGCATCGGGGGCAGCAAGGGAACCGCGACCTTGGAGAGAAGATACATCCGTCAGTATTATGAAAATGGGGAACGCCGGATGGAGGAGAAGCACGAGGATGGGAATGCCCCTGAAGAATATCATCCCTTGGAGGATCCCTCAGGATATGCCCTGATCAACGATCTCAGGATAGGGGCGGTGATCCATACGGAGGAAAAGGGACCGGTTGACGCGGTGTGGCGGACAGGGGGTGAGGATGTGACCGCCGGCGGGCATCAGGTGCTCTGGGGGCATTTCCATGCCAGTCCTTCGGATGTGGACTGGGGAAGCCCGGAGAATCCGGATCTTTTTGTGAAGATATGGTTTGATGCCAGCGGCAGGACCGATGTGAATTATTTCCATGTCTCTGTCCCTGATATCGAAGTTCACTCCGACTTCTCCGGAGACGGCATTTATGAACAGAAAGGAACAACGATTCTCGACAACAGATATATACGGCATGATGTGATGCGTGATGCGTAACTCGTGACCCGTGATGCGTGACCCATGATGCGTGATGCGTGACTCGTGATGCGTGATCCATATTCCATGTTTCACGCATCCCGCATCACGTTTCACGCTTCACGTTTCACGCTTCACTCATCACTTTTCAAATTTTTATCGGGAGCTCGGGCAAACCGGGCTGAGAGGGACTCTGGATGAGAGTCCGACCGTTGAACCTGATCCGGGTAATGCCGGCGGAGGAAACAGCCTCATTTTGTTGAAGCCATCCTTCGAGCAGGGCCGCCTTAAAAGCGTCTCTGCATCAGGGGGATGGCTTTTTTTATTTCAAACGTGAACGTAAACTTGAACGTGAACGTAAACTTGAACTTATACGTAAACTTGAACTTATACTTGAACTTGCCCGCAACTGAATGTCCACGTCCACGTTCAAGGATAACCAAGGATAAAAAAAATGAAAACTTATGTGTTTCTGATTGCGCTGTGCATGACAGGGTGCAACCAGAACCCCGCAAACGAAGGCGTTCAGGAAATCATCCTGATGACCCATGACAGTTTCAGTGTCAGCAAGGAGGTGCTGATGGCCTTTGAGAGCGAAAATCAGGCCAAAGTCCGTTTTCTGAAGGCCGGAGATGCCGGCGCGGCACTGAATCAAGCCATTCTTTCCAAAGCGAACCCTTTGGCCGATGTCTTTTTCGGGGTGGACAACACCTTTCTGAGTCGTGCGCTTAAGGCTGGCATTTTTGAGCGGCATGACTCTCCACTTCTGGCCAAAATTCCTGATCATCTCAGGCTGGACAATGGAAACCGTCTGTTGCCGGTTGATTTTGGGGATGTGTGTCTCAATTATGACAAAAAATGGTTTTCCCGCAAAGGACTTCAGCCGCCGGCGAAACTGGCGGATCTTATGAAGCCTGAATACGCGGGTCTCACAGTGGTGGAAAACCCTGCCACATCTTCGCCGGGACTGGCGTTTCTCCTGACCACCGTGGGGCATTTCGGGGAACAGGGGTATCTCGACTTCTGGAGAAAACTCAGGGAAAACGACGTACGGGTTGTTGACGGTTGGAAAGAAGCGTACTGGGGCCAGTTCAGCGCGGCATCGGAAGGGAACCGGCCCATTGTGGTGAGCTACGCGAGCAGTCCGCCGGCTGAAGTCCATTTTGCGGAGAAAAAGCCGTCTGAATCACCCACCGCGGCAGTGGTGAGTCCCGGAACCTGTTTTCGCCAGATCGAATTCACGGGGATACTCAAAGGCACCAAAAAAACCAAGCTCGCGCGCAAACTGGTCGATTTTATGTTGGACAAGCGATTCCAGGAAGACATCCCCCTACAGATGTTTGTCTTTCCGGCCAACCCCGTTGCCGCCTTGCCGGAGGTGTTCACCACATATGCGAGCATTGCCGAAAGTCCAGTTGCCATCTCATTTGACAAAATTGACGCCAATCGTGAAAAGTGGATTGAGGCGTGGACAGAAGTGGTCCTCAGATGAAAAAGCGGTAAGCACCTGTGACCAAACAACATCCACGCCCGGTTCGGACCTGTCCAAGAAACCCGGCTTTTTTCCCGAACGGACAGATCCCCAAACCGTCAGGAAAAGC